>DCGI01000072.1:49514-65161 GCA_002315475.1 Christensenella sp. UBA1782
GGCGGAGGCAGACACTGATGAAGCGTTTTTTTACCGTAAAACAAGAAATTGTTTTGGATGAAAAAATAAGCGGAACTTCGCAGCGAGGTACGGTTATCGCCATAGGCGGCGGCTTCGACGGGGAAAAATTTCGCACAATCGTGCAGGCTTGCGTACGGTACGCCGGAATCAAGAAACCGAACGTTCTGTATCTCCCGACCGCAAAATGGGACGACTTGTCCGACGAAGAAAAGATTTTGCCGTATTTTCGGGAGGCGGGATGCCGTACCGAAACTTTGCGGGCTTCGGTGGAAAGCATGGAGAATATTTATCGAAAAATCCGACAAGCGGACATTTTCTACGTGTCGGGCGGGAATTTGAAATTTCTGTGTGACGTTTGGCGCAATACCGCCATGGTTCATGCGATACAATACGCCTATGAGCACGGTGCCGTTTTATGCGGAACCAGCTCGGGTGCCATGTGTTGGGCGGCAAAAGGTTGGGACGACTATAAAAAGCATCCCCGATATGCCGAAGAACGCAACGCAACGGGGAGTGTGTTCGGTTTTTACGACGGACTCGGTCTGTTGCCGCTTTGCATCTGTCCGCACTACAACGCACCGAAATGGAAAAGGTACGGAAGAACGGCAAAAAAGCAGAGTTTTCCTTCCGTTTGCCTGGAAAACGGCGTGGCGTTGGTCTATCATAACGGTAAATATTCGTTTTTACGGGAAAAAGATTCTCGAAAAGCTTATCTCTACGAACCGCTCTTACGTATTCGGAAGGCGGACGTTACACGAGATCCCATCCTCTTAAATCGGTGTTTAGCGTATCGGGATGATAGCGTGTGAGCGGTATTTCGGATAGCTATGAAAGGAAAAATCGTCTTCCGTCGGGAGGACGATTTTTTTTCACCAAAAAAAAGACGGCTTCATAAAATGAGAAAAAGGAGGAAGTATGGATTGTTTGGTGCAGGGAGAAGGAGAGTATCCGCATTTGTCGGGCAATCGCGACCGCAGAGAGGTGGCTCTTTTGATGCCCGTTTACGGCGGAAAGGACAGTGAAACGTCGGCAATTATGGGATACGCCTATCAAAGTTACGTATTGCGGGAAAAGTACCGAGAAATCGCCGCTTGTTTGGAAAAAATTGCCGTTACCGAAATGTACCACCACGAACTTTTGGCGGAAGCCGTTTTGTTCTTCGGCGGTACGCCCTATATCGGCGATAACCAACGATACTGGCAAGGCGGGTATTTGCAGTATACACAAAACGTCGATACCATTTTGCAAAACGATATTCTTGCCGAAAAGAAAGCCGTATTCGATTACAAAAACGTGATTCGACTCAGTCGGAACGACAGCTTAAAAAACCTTTTGGAGAGAATTATCGAAGATGAAAAAATACATATAGAAACGCTACGGGGTTTGCAAAACGCAATTCTTCGTTAAGATATGCGATAGAAGTCCATATATTGATTTATTTTATGTATAAAATAAAAAAATACACAAAAAGCGTCCGAAAACGGTCGTTTCACCCTTCACAAGCGGGTTCTTTCTTAAAAAATAACCAAAGGTATGTCTGCGGTCTTGACAATGCCGTTTTCTTATTGTAGAATATGCGGGTACAAAGCGAAAAAATGTACAATTTATACAGTTATTGTGAGGAAATATGCTAAAACAGGATATCGGAAGTAAATTTTATGAACGCAGAAAGGCATTAAAACTGACGCAAAAAAACGTAGCGGATTTGTTGGGTGTAGCACAACCGGTTTATCAACGGTTCGAGAAAGGCATTTACGAATGTAATTACAGACAGTTGTTAAAGCTCAGCGAAATCTACGGCGTATCTATGGACTATCTGTTCGGTAAAACCGATCGGTAAGTTTATTCGTGTCGAAAAAAAAGGGCTGTTTCGAAAGGAAACAGCTCTTTTTCATGAAACGATTTTATACGTTATAAAGATTTCAAAAAGTCGATACAGCGTTGCACTTCGGAAATGCCGTCGGGTTTTTGGGTTTCGCTTTCGACGACGATTAAGAAGCCGAGTTCGGTCGCTCTTTTCAAAACTTCCCGTACGGGAGCTTCGCCCTGTCCCAAACTCATCCCTTCGGCGCCTTTTCCTATCTTCTGTTTGAATCCGTCCTTTAAGTGGATTAAGCGGATTCTGGAAGTCAGTTGTTCCATCATGTCGATGGGGTTTTGTCCGGCGTTAAACGCCCAGAAGGTATCGATTTCCAAATGCACGTTGGTCTGTTCGAGCAGTTGCGGATAGAAGACGGGCGTAAAGAGCTTTTTTTGGAATTCACGCGAGTGGTTGTGGAAGGAAAGGGTAAAACCGTTCTGTTCCAAAATAGGTTGAACGGCGTTAATCCTTGCGATGGTTTTTCTTTGTTGTCCTTTGGTGCCGATGGGCGCGCCGGGAATGGTGATGTTCGTGTTGCCGATTTCACGCATATAGTCCATCGTTTCTTCGAGCTTATCGTCGGTCAGGTCGGCTAGTCCCGTATGGGTACCGAACACTTTCAAACCGTTATCGTCTAAGATTTTTTTGATATCTTTTGCGGAATAACCGTAAAATCCGGCAAATTCCACCGCATCATATCCCATTTTTGCGACTTTTTCAACGGTGGCGGGTAGATTCTGTTTCATAGCGTCGCGGACGCTGTAGAGTTGTAAACCGATTTCTTGCATGGCGTTCTCCTTATATTTCGGGGATTTCGACGGCGACTTCTTTCCCTAACTTGGCACTGCGTACGATACCGTCGATGATGGCTTGGTTATAAAGAATTTGTTCGCCCGAAGCGCAAACGGGCGTATCGTTCCGAACGGCGTCGACGAAGCTGCGAATCTTAGCAAAGAATACGTCGCCCGAACCCGATGCGTGTCCCAATCTTTTGGTGACGACCAAACCGCTGTGCGTGACTTTGTGTTCTTTGAGCGGTTTCGGCAGAGAGCCGTTCCAACACTCGGTGGACGGTACCCGTAAGGATTTTTCGGTACCCATAAAGATGGTGTCGCCGCTGGTGGGGAGGTTCATCGCCCACGCAATACGGAAGTCTAAGCAAATGCCCCCTTCCAAACGGATGAAGCCTGCCGCAAAGTCGTCCACGCCGAATTTTTCGGCGTATTCGGGATGTTTCGGATAGGTGTCGGGATTCTTGCCGAAATAGTCGGACATATACCCGCTGACGGTGAGCGGCTTCGGATAGCCGAGCGCAAACAAAACGAGGTCGAGGGAGTAACAACCGATATCGCCTACCGCACCGATACCCGCCGTATCTTCTTCGATAAAGGAGGTTCCGTACGGCGTGGGAATACCGAAGGGACGTCCGCCGCCCGTTTGTACGTAGTACACTTTGCCGAGTTCACCGCTTTGCACGATTTGTTTGATTTTTTTGAAGTTATCGGACATACGGGGTTGGAAACCGATGGAAAGCTTTTTGCCCGTTTCTTTGGCGGTGCGAACCATTTCGATACCTTCTTCGAGGGTGACGCACATAGGCTTTTCGCAGATGACGTTGGCACCCGCCTTCATGGCGTCGATAGAACAGACGGCGTGGGTACGGTTGTAGGTACAAACGCTGACGACGTCCAGTTTTTCGTTTGCGAGCATTTCGGTATGGCTTTTGTAGACGCGACAGTTCAAGTGGTATCTGTCGGCGAATTGTTGCGCCTTGCCGTCAATCAAGTCGGCTACCGCCACCACTTCGACGTCGTTCATTTTTAAGTAGCAATCAATGTGCGAGGTGGCTATCCAACCGCAACCGATAATGCCTACTTTTAACTTTTCACCCGTAAAGGGTTTTTGCTTTTTCTTAAACAATGAGATTTTTCCGCGAGGTACCGCTAAACTACTTCCCATAATTCCTCCTAATATTTTTTTATTTGTTATTACTTTATACCAAGAAACCGTTTTTGTCAATATCAAAATTTTTAGAAAGTACGTAATAGGCAATATCGCTGTCTACGTAATCCATAAAAATCATGCCGTAATAGCCTTTTGACAACAGAGAAAACTCTTCTCGTATCTTTTTGTTGATTTTTAGGGCAGAGTTTTTAATATCGGGAATTTCGAACCTGCCGATTCGAATAAAAACGTAACAACTGGAAAAATTGATATAGAATTCTTCCTGACGGCAAGGTACGTCGTACAGGGACATGAATTCCGTCCATTTATCGTCCAACGATTTCCACAGAGAAGAATGATAATTGTCTTGAACGTGCATGGTTACCGCGTTTTCGATGTCGAAAATATCCCCGCTCCATCCGGTTTTGGCGTTGATGCCGATAGAAACAAGACTGAAATAACGTCGAATGAAAACCACTTTGCCCCGAACTTCGCCGAGCGTGGGGTTTCTGTCCTCCAGGAAGAACATATCGTCTTGTTCCAAAACGGGATGCAACACGTCACAGAAAGTAATATCGTCGTCGCCCTCGTTTTTGACGAACATGACGATGGTTTCGGCGGGGTGGGCTTCCAAAAAAGCGTGATAGACTTCTATGATTTCGGAAAAGAGAATATTCTGATCAAAGTCCCCATGAAAGATTTTTAATCCTTCCGATTTGTTTTGCAGACGAATATCGAAGGCACGCACGCCGAAAGCAAGCTGTTCTTCGACGGTGTAGGTTTGGGTGGCGGCAAAAGCGTTGATACCCACGTTATTACAGGCACCGCTGTCGTGCGAACCCGGTAGGGTGATTTGGGAAAGAAGAAGGTCGTCCGATAACGACGCCATCCAATCGGTGGGTGAATAGTCGGATTCTTCATAGAGTTCTTCCGGATAGCATGATTGGGCATCCCCGTCGTTACAGGCAAAAAGAGTGACAAGCAGGGAAAGACAGGAAAGAAGACAAAGGATTTTTCTTAAGTTTTTTTTCATGGAAAAAAGTATAACAAAAAAGTTTGTACAGTGCAACGGAAAACAAAAACTTTCTTGACAAAAAACTTATTTTTATTATAATAAAATCATGTTGGCTTTGAAAAGAATCCCTTTGTGGTTAAAAAAGAAATTTCCTTCCGCTCCCCTTTGTTCGTGGCGGGAAGGGGAGGAATACGGTTCGCAAGACTATATTCTGACGATGGAGAAAGGAGAAGGGGATTTCGTCATACTGAATTTGGCGGATATTCAACTTCGCTTTTCCGAGATTCTGCAAGACGCCGACTGCGTGGGACGTGCGGAAAAGACGATTCGGAAATTGATAAAGAAAGTAAAACCTTCCTTGTTGACGTTGACGGGAGACCAAGGGTTCGGGAGTAAAACCGAAATCCTTACCGTAGGAAGGATGCTCGACAGGTTCGGCATTGCGTGGGCGCCGGTTTTGGGAAACGCCGATAATCGGAGCGATAAGGGTTTATCGGTGGCGGAACAGGCGTATTTATACGAAAACGCCTTTCAGCACTGCGTCTTCCGTTCGGGTGCCTTGCTCGGTACTTTGGAAAACGGACAGCCTCGCTCGGGGAATTATATCCTCAACGTCGTCGAGCGGAAAGGGGAAGAACTTGTGCCGGTACGTTCGCTTATTTTCATGAACAGCGGGGACGAGCAAACCTATCGGGAAGAAGACTTTTTGGGGCAGAGGCGTGCCAATGCCGATAACTATTCCCGTTTGACCGAAACGCAGAAGAAGTGGCTTCTTTGGGCGGTCAAAGGGGTACAGAAAAACCGAAACGTGCCTTGCTCACTCTTCTTGCATATTCCGATTTTTGCCTACAACAAGACGACGGAAGGAACGGTTTTGTTCGGGGACAGACGAGAACAGCTCGGTACGCCGCCGTACGAGGACTTCGTGGCGGAGATGTTGCTCGAAGAAGGGCATACCGATTCGGTTTTTTGCGGACACGACCATCGAAACGACGACTGTCTGCTGTATAAGGGACTTTCGTTGTGCTATACCTTAAAAACGGGAAGCGGTTGTTACTACGACAAAGACAAAACGGGCGGAACCGTCATAACGGTAAACCGAGAAAAAATCAACATTCGGCAGGAATACTGCCCCGTCAAGGGGTATAGCGTCCCGAGATGGCTATACTTTCTGATTGGTTTGGCGGCGGTGGCGGTGCTGTTGGGAATTTTTTTATAAAAGCGTAAATTTTTTTTTCTATTTTATTGACAAAAAAGGGAGGATAATGGTATCCTTTTTTTAACCTATTATAAAAGGAAGATAAAACTATGATTATCGGAACAACAAAGGAACTTAAAAACCATGAATACAGAGTCGGTCTTACCCCCGACAACGTACAGTTTTACGTGTCGAAAGGACATACCGTCTACGTCGAAAAAGGAGCGGGTATCGGTGCCGGCTTCAGCGACGAAGAATACCGGAACGCAGGTGCGATTATCGCCGATACCGCCAAGCAAGTCTACGATACGGTCGAGATGCTCGTGAAGGTCAAAGAACCCGAAGCGTGCGAATACGATATGCTGCGAAACGGGCAAATCCTCTACACCTATTTGCATCTTGCCGCCAATCCCGAACTCGCCAAAGTTTTGATGGAAAAGCACGTCAAAGCGGTCGCTTTCGAGACCATCACCGACGAACAGGGGAATTTGCCCTGCCTACGTCCGATGAGTCAAATCGCCGGCAGACTTTCCATTCAGGAAGGTGCAAAATACATCGAAAAGTCCTACGGCGGGCGTGGAATTCTGCTCGGCGGGGTACCCGGTGTGGAAAGAGGTAAAATCGTCATTGTCGGTGGCGGTACGGCGGGGACGTATGCCGCCAAGGCTGCCGTCGGTATCGATGCGCAAGTTACCCTTTTGGATATTAACCCCAACCGTCTTGCCTATTTGGAAGACATTTTCGGAGCGTCGGTCACCACCTTGTACAGTACCGAAGCCAACATTCGCAAAGCTCTTGCCGAAGCCGACCTTGTCATCGGTTCGGTATTGGTTCCCGGAGGCTCCACGCCGAAGCTGATTCGCCGAGAACATCTCAAAATCATGAAAAAAGGTGCCGTTATCGTCGATATTGCCATCGACCAAGGCGGTTGCTGCGAGTCTTCGCACGTGACCACGCACGATAACCCCGTCTTTATCGAAGAAGGCATCGTTCATTACTGCGTAGGTAACATGCCCGGAGCCGTACCCTATACCTCCACCGTCGCCCTCGCCAACGCCACCATCCGCTACGGTGCCATGATCGCCGAAAAGGGTTTGGAGAAAGCGGCGTATACCAATGCGGGACTCGCCAACGGCGTCAACATCTACGGCGGCAAATGCACCAATAAGAACGTGGCACAAAGCTTGAATATCCCCTATACCCACATCACCGATTTAATCGGCTGATTTCCTATCGAAAGCCAAAACGGACGGGACGGTCTATGACCGCCCCGTTTTTTTATAAAATAACTAAAAATGAAAAATAGTAAAACGCCGTTTTTTGCAAATATTCAGAATAAATGATTTATAGTAACAATAAGATAATATGATATTTTTGAAGTATATTCGTGCAATATGTTTGTAGGTTCTTTTTGTAATTTTTTATATTTTCTTAAAAAGCACTTGATTTTTTCGATAAAAACAGCAATGACATTATAAAATAGATAAGTAAAATCTGCACGAAATAAAGAAGAAATATTTTTGCTTATTTCATAATTTCTTGCGCTATTGAAAAAAATACTTGTGAAAATACTCTGTTTTTATAGGTTACGTTCCGTCGTTTTTCATTAAAAACGTCAAAAAACAGAAAAAGCAGAAAATTGAAGTTTATTGTTGAAAAATAGTATTACAATATCTGCAAAAAAATATTCTAAAAATAGGTTTATTTGATTATGCAAAAATAATGAAAAATGCAAAAAATTAAAAAACGAAAAACATGATTTTTTTATATTTTTTCAAAAAATGCAAAAAATCAAAAAACAAAAATACGGTTTATGTTTCGCGACACGGTTTTTTCTCGCCTTTTTTATAGTTTTACTTATATATATTTATTAGTATAGTATTGACGAAAACAGTCTTTTATGCTATTATTAGAACCGTATAGGTATGTGGTTTGTGCCCAAACCGACGAGGAGTTGTTATGACAAAGTTCAATAAGAGATTTTTACTTTTGACGTTCGTTCTGTTTTTTGCAAGTTTGTGCCTTTTGGCGGTTATGCCGCAGGAAGGTGCGTTTGCGGCGACGACGACGAAATTGACTTTTAAGAAAGTAACCGCCAAAGAGCCGAACGCCGACGTATTGGTCAGCGGAAACGGATACGAGTGGGACGGCAGCACGTTGCTTTTGTACGGGGTGGATATCGACACCGATACCTGCATTACCGTTCCCGACGGTTCTTCGATAGAGCTTGTCGGGTATAACCGCCTGAATGCGACGGTCGCCTGCATTTCTTGCGAAGGAAACCTTACCGTCGGCGGTTCGGGGTACTTGGTTTGCTCGGGAGAAGGAACGGGGATTTCCGTTGCGCAAGACCTTACCGTAGCGAGCGGCTGTCTGTCTTTACAATCGAAGAAAGGTATTGCTTGCGACACCTTGACGGTGACGGGCGGAAAGGTATCGATTGCTTCCACCGAACGATGTATCGTTTTTGAAACTTCGATGACGCAAAGCGGAGGTTCCGTTGTTTGTGCCAATACGTCGGTTTCCTATCCCGCCGTAGCCGGTAGCGATTTTGAACTGTCTGCCGGATACTTAAAAATTACTTCTGTTTCGTCGGCAATCAGTGCCACCTACGTCCGCAACAAGGGCGGCGTGTTGCAAGCCGAAAACAACTCCAACTTCCCGACCGTGATAGGTTCTTTTACCGTTACCGCAGGGGTAACCGAATTACAGAATAAAACAGCTTCCACTGCGATGAACGCCGTAGCCGTTGCCGAATCGGTCGTAACTTCTTCGTATACGGCAGTGAAGCCGGAAAGTGACGCAAAACACATTATTTATGCAAAAAGTTTTCAAACGATAACCGATTCCGACGCCGCTTTGACCGACGTTACCGCTTTGGACAACGCGTACGTCTACGTGACGAAAGATTGCGACGCCGTAACGGGCAAAGATGCAACGACTCTTTCTCTTACGGGTGGAAATCTTCTCGTTACCACGACGAACAATACCGCTCTTTCGGCTTACGATATAGGGGGTACAGGCACCCTTGTCGTACTGGGTACTACCGAGAAAGCTCTCGTATCGTTGTCAAAAGATTCCGTTTCGTCCGCCGACAAGCATCTCGTTTTCCTGAACGGAAAAACGGATGACGGTTCGGCTTTGACGTTGACGACGGGCAGCTTTTCGGTACCGAGCGGAGAATTGATTACCGACGGCGGTGTGACTTGTACCGAACTTTCGGTGTCGGGCGGAAAGGTCGCCGTCGACAGCAAGTACGGTAATGCCTTTGCCGGCGAGGCGAACGTTTCGAGCGGTTCTCTTACCGCCGTTTTTCAAGCCGATACGGCGATAAACGGAGATATTACCGTTACGGGCGGTTCGGTGAGTGCGTGTGCGATAGCTTCCGGCAATGCCTCTTCCGGCGACGTATCGGTCAACAACGGTTCGGCGACGGCAGGAAAACTCGGCGTGTACGCCACCGCAAAAGCATTGACGAAGAAAGCCGCCGATACCTATTCTTATACGAGAGCCGCCTCTACCTTAGGCGGTGCCTATACCGCCATCGGAGAAAGTGACGGAAACTATATTTGTATCTACTTCGGCCCCAGACCGGTGGTACAATTCAACGACAATTTACCTTCGGTGGAGGTTTTGACGGCAACGACGGCAACGTCGTACGTCAAAAACGATACTTTTGAATATAACGTGACGGCTCCCGTCGTAGCCGACGCCTATAAGACGAAATACTATTTGGCAGGGTGGAACACCAAAGCCAACGGTACGGGGACGACCTATAAAGCGGACACCTTTACGCTGACGGGATTCACCGGGAACGTGCCGTTGTATGCCGTTTGGGCAAAGGTGCTTTTGACGGGGACGGCTAAAGCCTATTCCACCCTGAGCGAAATGGTGGAATACCTAAAAGACGAAGGAAAAACGGGTAGCACCGTTAAAGTGCAACTGTTGGGGGAAAGTTTGACCGAGAACATGACGGTTTCGCTGAAAAAGGCGGACGATTTCTTCCTTCTGTATCCGTTTAATTCCAACTGCGGGTTAAAAATTCAAAACGGAGAAAGCATTTCCGTTAACAAAGACGATATTACCGTCGTGCGTACCCGTTCGTCGGAAGGGGAAATCCCCGTAGAATATACCGATATCGACGACGATTGGTATACCGATTCTTATTTGGTAGAAGAAGGAAATACGTTGACGTTGACGCTGTCTTTACCGTCGAAAGCCACCGTTCCCACCGTTTCTTACGCAGTCAAGACGGGTGCGACGAGTTGGGATAAATACATCGTCGGCAAGATTGTGGACGATGTGGACGCCACGAAAACCGACTATTATTTTGCCGATTGTTCCACGACGGCATTGGCGGACGCCACGATAGCTTATATTTTAGAACAAAGAAATTACAATTATGCCAAGTCCTCCTTTACGGTGGTCGGTTCGGTAAACACTTCCGACTATTTACCCGTCACCGGTGTCAAGAAAAAGGACGGAACCTATTATACGACTTTCTATAATTTCGTCAACGCACAAGGCGTATCCACGCCCGCAGGACTTTGCAAGCACCAAAGCGGAACCGACAATACGCAGTCCCAAACAGTCAATACCGCTCATACCGAGCATACGGCGTACGTCAATCAGTTGATTTCCGTCCAAAACGGTGCCGTCTGTTTGAAATCGAGTTGCGTTTCGATTAAAAACGTAACCGTTTCGGCTTTGGTAGATAAAAAAATGACCGAAACGCAAGTGACGCTTTCGGCGTACGACGTAGAGTTTCAAGCGGGCGATTTGGAAGAAGACGACGTTCTGGACGATTGGTTCATCGGTTTACCGAGCGGAATGACCGCTTCGTTCGTTTCTTTGTCAAAATCGGAAATAAAAGTCGAAATATCCGGTACGCCTTCCGTTCGGTGTTATGCGCTCCTTTCGGTCAAGGTTCCGAAAGCCTATCTGAAAGATTTTTCCGTCGATTTGACTTCGGTCGAAAATCCTTCGGCACTGTACGAGTCGCTCGGAGAATTGGAAATCGACGAAACCCAACAAACGACGACGTATAACGCTGCGGCACAGCAATTCGAATTGGAGTATTTGCAATCCTATTCGGACGCTTTCGGGACGAAGCCCGACGATAGTTTGGTTTCGGTTACGTACAAATTGGGAAGCACCGTCGTTCTTTCCCCCACCGTTGCGGGCAGTTATGACGTTGTTATTTCCGTTCAAAAAGATACGAAGGCGTTATTTGCCGCATTTTCCACGACGATTACCAACGGTTTCGTGATAGAAAAGAAAGCGGTTTCGAGTGCCGACTATACGTATACCGAGCCGTCGGCACTCGTCTACGACGGTTCGAAAAAGGATGCCTCCGTTGTCAAGAAAGACAACTCCATGGGCGATTTTGAAATCGGCTATTATGTAGGAACGGAAAAGGTGGAAAAAGCCGTAAACGTAGGGACGTATACGGTAAAAGCCGTGGCAATTCAGGCGGGGGCGAACTTTCAAGAAAGCGAAGATATAGAACTGGGTTCCTTTACGATTACCAAGGCGACTTTGACGCCTTCGGCGGGATTGATTGCGTCGACGAGCTATACCTACGACGGAGACACCCATACGATTGATATCAACAAAACGAAGATTACGGCGGTAAACGGACAGACGGTTACCTTTACGTACAGCGAAGAGGAAACGACGGGTTATACGGAGACCATGCCTTCGTACAGCGACCATGGCGAATATACCGTTTATTGTAAGATTTCGGCACCCAACCATGACGATTATTTCTGCTCGGCTACCGTTACCGTCAACGTAAAGGCGTACAATACGACCGATTTTGACAGTACCGCCATCAGCGATTTGCCGTATACGGGGGACGAACAAGAACCGATACCCGAAATCGTTTATAATCAAATGACGTTGTCCGAAACCACCGATATGACGTTAAGCTATACCGATAACAAGCTGGTCGGTTTGGCTACCGTTTCGGTTACCTTTATCGGGAATTACAGCGGTTCTACCAGCGTTACGTTTAACATTATTCGCGCGACGTTAATCCCTTCCGTCCAAAGCGTATCCGACAAGACGTACGACGGAACGATGACGTCAAGCGGCAGTTTGACCTTTACGGGTGCGGTGAAGAGCGACCTACCCACCGCTACGGCGACCTTTACTTGGACATCGAGTGCCGCCGAAACGGCTACCGTCAACGTGACCGACATCGTTTTGGATTTGGCGTTTACCGACAGATACGTCCTGAGCACGACTTCTCTTTCCGACGTAACGGTTAAAAATCCCATTGCCAAAGCGACGATTACCGTCACCGCATTGGAACAAAGCGGCACGCTGACCTATAACGGAACGGCGCAAAAGCCTTCTTTGACGAAAACGATTTCTTCCGTCAATGCGCAAACGTTGACGGTAAAGTATTCTTTACAAGTAAGCGGCACTTATTCGGAAGACGTTCCTACCGTTACGGATGCGGGGAGCGTTACGTATTACTATATCGTTACCGCACCCAACCATGCCGATAAGAAGGGCTCGTTTGAGGTGACCGTAGCGAAGAGTTCTTCGATTGCGGCGAGCATGTTTGACTTCTCGGTTCCCAACGATTTGGTTTACGAAAAGACCGGAAAGAAAGCCACCGTTACCGTTAAGAGCGGTTATTCGGGGGTAGGAACCGTTACGGTGGAATATGACTTCGGCGGCACGTGGAAAACCGATATTCCGAAAGATATAGGCACGTACGCAGTCAGAATACAAGTAGCGGAAGGAAAAAATTATTTGGAAAAAGAGGATGTGACCGATGCCGCGTGGAGCTTCACGATTGTCGTTTGCGAAGTGGATGAACCGACGATAACAAAAGAATACGTCTATAATACCAAAAAACAAACGGCGGAGTTGAACGGCTTTGACGAGGAAAGCATGACGATAACGTCGGGCAATACCGGGACGGACGTGGGAGATTATACCGTCGAAATTACTTTGGACGGAAATCATACATGGAAGACGGGTTCGGACGGCAAGGTGTCTTGGAATATTTCGAAATTCCTTTGCGAAGAACCGTCCGTAAAAGGAACTTACACCTATAACGAAGACATACAAACGGTTTCTTTGGAAGGTTTTGACGGGAAAATCATGAAAATCGAAAAGGGTAATACCGGCACGAACGTGCAGGAATATGAAGTCGTTATTTCCTTACTGGACGATAAAAACTACGGTTGGAAGGAAGGTAGCGACGGTAAAGTAACCTGGGCTATCGGTGCGTTGGACATCAAAGACGCCGTCATAACGCTCGGCATGGCGTTGACCTATAACGGAGCGGAACAAACGCAAAGCGTCGTAGCCGTTACGGTGGGTGAAATCGGCGTCGTCGGCTATACCGTTTCGAATGCGACGGAAACCGATGCGGGCAGCTATACGTTGTCGGTTACCGCCGGCGGAAACTTTAAGGGGAAAGCAACCAAAGAATTCGTAATCGCCGCTTTGGATATTACCGATGCCGACGTGACGCTGGGAGATGCTTTGACCTACAACGGAACGGAACAAACGCAGACGGTTTCGAAAGTACTGTTGAATTCGTTGGAAGTTACCTTTAGTTTGACGAATAACGTTCAAACGAATGCGGGGGATTATACCTTATCGATTAACGGAACGGGCAACTTCTCGGGTAGCATTACCGAAGACTATACGATTGAAAGATTGTCGGTGGAAACGGCCGTTATCACGTTGGGAGACGTTCTGTATTACACTGCCGAATCGCAAAAGCAAAGTCTTGCTTCGGTGAAAGTCGGGGACTTAACCTTGACGGAAGACGATTATTCGGTGACGGACGATGAAAACGTCGTAGTCGGGGAATATGTGTTGACTATCAGCGGCGTCGGTAACTATTGCGGAACGGCGCAAAAAGCTTACGTTATTGAACATTGTGCCGTAGAAGAACCGAAAGTGAAAGGCGTCTATTATTATACCGGCTTTAACGTTTCGATGGAATTCGAAAAATTACCGTCTTATATGACGATAGAAAGCGGAAAAACGGCAAAAGTCGTCGGGGAGTATACGGTTGAACTTTCGTTGAATGAAAACTATACTTGGAAAGAAGGAAACGACGGCAAAGTATCATGGTCGATTTTGAAAGCCGCCAATACAATTACCAAGTTGAGAATAAACGATTGGGCTTACGGAGAAAAGGCAAATAAACCGATTACCGAAGCAACGTTCGGCACCGTTACGGTAACGTATTCCGCAAGCAAGAACGGTCAGTTTACCGATACCGTTCCTACCGACTGCGGTACCTATTATATAAAAGGAGAAGTGGAAGGAACGGAAAACTATTTCGGAGCCACGCACGGTGCCGTTGCCTTTACAATCAAACATACCTATACCGCTTGGATGGAAATCGATCTTCCGACTTGTACCGAAACGGGTTTGGTAGCGCATAAAGACTGTATCTGTTGTGCACGTCATTTTAACGACACCAACGAAATTTTGGACGATATCGTTATTCCCGCCAACGGTCATACCTATTTATGGAAGGAAAAGGAACAGAGTATCGTGCAATACTGTGGCGTATGTCAAGTGGAGTTTGAGAGTTGTGCGATAGAAAACGACCAAAATACCATCATGTTGGAACCGAGTACCCGTTTGGAAGAAAAAGAAGACGTCATACTTCGTCAGGGTGACAAAATTCTCAATAACAGCGGTAGTGCCTTCCGTATTTGTGTCGGCAAAAAAGGTTTGTTCTCGGCGATGGAAGGAGAAGAAACGGACGATGCCTTGTTAGAGGATTCCGCTTATATCGAGAAAGGCGGCGTCTATGAACTCGAGGTAGCCGCCTATACGCGATACAAGATTGTCGGGACGGTGGAAAAAGATGGTGTGATTTGCTATATTATCGAAAAAGATGAAACGTTAAATCTTTTTGAGATAACGGGCATTGTTGCGGGAAGTATCATTGCCGTCGCCGGTATTCTGTACGTTGTCGGAATCTTCCTCTATCGGAAGCGTTTGCTTAGTAGCAAATTTATGGATTCCCTCTTCTCGTGGGTAAAGAGAATACCGGTCGAAGAAGTGTTGGAAATCGAAGAACTGTAATCGTGAAAACGGGGAGGGGCGGAGACCTTTTTTTAAAAAGTTCTCCGCCCCTCTAACCCCACCTTTCAAAAAGAAATGCCTTCCCGACGGGAAGGCATTTTTCATGCGGATAATAGCAAAAAGAGAAAAGTTATTCTTTTGCACCGACACAAGCGACCTCTTGTACCGATTCTTCGTCTTGCGGTTCTTCCGTTATGGAAAACATAGCGGAAAGGTCGGTGTCTTCAGAAATGGCAAGCAGCTCGGAGGGGGTAAGTTCTCTGCCTTCTTTTCTGGCGTATTCTTTAGCCTGTTCCCGCACGAGCAAGTCGGCGTGAACTTTTTCCATGGTTTTTTTAGGAAGGCGAACCAGCAAATACGGCACCACGTCGCACAAGCTTCCGACGGCGATAAAAACGGTATAAACTATGAAAAGCCAACGGAGCGTTTCGGGGGTTTGAACGACGTTTTCACCCGATTGAAAACCGATTTTGTTGAAAATGAAAGAATAGAAAAAGGGAGAAACAATGGATACGGGCATCATCACGTACCCG
>DCGI01000072.1:65200-68777 GCA_002315475.1 Christensenella sp. UBA1782
TTCCATTCGTAGTGATCCCAAATATCGGTATTCAACAGGTCGGTTGCGATCCCTTCGATTTGTTCGAAACTGGCTCCGATGATACGGCACAGACAAACGCCTACGATATAATACCAAGCGTTTCCGTAGCCGATGGCAAGCAGGATAAACATGGATAGAGCCATAAGCACTTTATAGGTAATGGCTACGCCCTTATAACCGAGTTTATGAAAGATTTTGTTGGAAAGGATAACGCAAGCCCACGAAGCAAAACCTCCGCAAACGGCGACGACGGTGGTCAGACTGTACCAGCCGTAGCAGTACATAAAGACGTAAGCACAGGCAATATCGGCTACGTAGTTAAAGATACCTCCGAGGCGTAAAAACCACAGAATGATGGCATTTTTATTCTTAAACACCATTCTTATGTTGTACCATAGGTCTTTGGGGGAAGCAAAGAACTTTTCCCGTGCCGGCAAGGTTACACGCTCGGTCAGATTTTTGGCTTGAAATGCCGAAAACAGACTGAACGGGAACAGTAAAACCGCCATACCGATAAAAACGTATCGACTGGAAATGCCGACGCTTTTGAAAATATCGATTAAAACGGGGACGATACCGGGCAGACACCCGATAATATCGCGGAAAACTTTTCCCATTTTATAGTACTTTTCTCGTTCGTCTTTGCTACGGCTCAGGCAGAGTTTGAAGTTTCCCCAAGCACCGGCAAAACCGCTGACGATATTGATGATGATTTCGAGGGTAAAGACATACGCCACTTTTGCCGTATAATCGGTAAAAGGGTTTAGCATGAAGGCAAAACAAAGCAAAACCAACGCCGGCATGCAAATCACGACGTACGGCTTAAATCGTCCCCATTTGGTTCTCGTAGCTTCGATAATCAACGAAATAATAGGATCTTTGACATAGCCCAAAATGGTGGTTATCGTGGCAAGCAAAGCGATGGTGGAAGGGTCCAAGCCCAAAGAGGTGGTTAAAAAGACGTTAAAGAAGGTGCTTTTTAACGAAGTAATACAGTTATCGCCGCCCGAATTGACAAGTGCCATGGAAAGACGCTCTTTGGCGGACATTTTGTCTTTTGTGGAAACTTCATGTTTGACGTCGTATCGAAACTGCCGAAAATTCTTTTTGGCATCGGTAAAAAAGGACATAGGCTCACCTCAAAAAAAATGGTAAGCCTATTATATCATTAAATAAATTATTTATCAAGTAGAAAATTTTCGCCCGACGTGTCGGCTGAGAATTTCCAAACGTGTATGGAACGAGGGGGCAGAAGGAAAGTTCCGTCGCAATAAATCTCTTCGTTTTGCGGAAAAACGGTTTCATGGAATAAGGTGTTTATGGCGTTATCGTTCGTGCAAGAAAGGAAACTATGGGCAGTCGTTCCGTCGAAAGGCAAAGAAAAACGTTGTTCCGTCCGGGAAACGTTTACCGCCTTAACATAGTAAAAATTACGGTCACGAGTAACCGAAAGATAGATGTCTTTTTTCACGTTTTTGCAAGGAATATAGGTAGTACCCACGTTACGAGAAAAAAGGAATTGCACATAATAATTCATGGTTTTCACAACGGAAAAACCGTCAAAATTGAGCAGATTATGTTTCCATTGTTCATGCCCGATTCGAGAAAAAAGGGGGGCGTACGACGCCATAACGACAACGTCGCCGTTCCGTTCCAAACCGGTTAAGAACGCCGCTTCCGACAGAGCGGAAAGGTAGGAATTATGCTGCGTGGCTTTCACCGAAAGACCGTTTGCCGCATACTCTCCCAAATAAACGGGATAACGTGTTCTGTCGTAAGAATCGTATAAAGTCGTATGTTCGAAAACCCATTCGGGCGTGCGGTAAAAGTGGTCGTCCGAAAGGAGATTTCGGAACTTTCCGTCAAAGCGTTTTCGGTTCTCGATATATCGCTTATCATTCCCGTCGGAACAACCGAAACCGTTGGTGAAGATGATTTCCATATCGGGATATTTCTCCCGAACCTTCTCATAAATATAGGAAAAATTTTGATAATACTTTTCTCCCCAATTTTCGTTACCGATGCCGATTGTTTTCAAAGGAAACGGCTTTTCGTGTCCCGATTCCTTACGCTTGGTTGCCCAATATCCGTTTTCTGCGGTGGCGTACTCAATTAAATCCAAAATATCACGGCAATACGTTTCGGGGAAAGCAAAGTTTTCTTCAAGCGTCGTGCGGGCTTGGCAAGCAAGTCCTGCGTTCAGAATAGGTACGGGGGATGCTCCGAGATATTCGGCAAGAAGAAAGTACTCGTAAAAGCCGATTTCGTAGGACTGCGTGAGGATGCCGTCACGCTCCCGTTCGCCCCAAAGATTACACTTTGCTTTTCTGTCCGAGAGGCGACCTATCGTGTCTTTCCAGCGGTATGCGTTTTGTAAAGAGTACCCCTCTACGATGCACCCGCCGGGGAATCGCATAAAGGAAGGTCGAAGTTCTTTCAAAGCCTCGACGAGATCCTTCCGCATACGTCCGCCATAGGGATTTTGTCCGCCGAAATCAATGCTTTCGTTATCGTAAAAGCGTATAAACGAAAAGGAAATTTCACCGCTTCCCTCAAAAGAAAAACGTAAAGAAGCCGTTTCCGTTTTTCGGGCGATAAGCGAAAAAGAATACTCTTTCTCGGTGCAGTCCGATATATCTATTTTTTCGCAAAGGAGCTTATTATCCTTGTATAGTCCGACCGAAATAACACCCTCGAAACGACGGGAAAGGAAGGAAAAAGTCAGTGTGTAGGTATGCCCCGAAACGACGGCAATGCCGTCAAAACCGTTATTGGCAAGAAAGCCTTTTTCGTCAATGACAAAAATAGGTTTTTCGCCGTATTTTACATCTTCCACCGAATACTCCCATCCGTACAGAGGATGATTCGTTTCGGTGTATCGTATTCTTTTTTTGTGCTTGTTTGCGTGAAATAAGCGATGAAGAACGTAGTTTTTATCACGTACGGGTGTTTGCGACAGGGCGTAGAAAAAAGGATTCCGTACAAGGTCGGCGTTCAAACCGCCGTCCGCCGCACAGTTGATGTCTTCCAAAAAGATTCCGTACAGGCGGTCGCTGATGGGTTTTTCTTGTTCCGTTAGGCATTGCGTCATGGTTATTTTTCAAAAAGTCTGCGGACGATTTCGGAAACCTGTTCGGTGGTGAAAAGTTTGCTGACGGCGTGTAGCAATTTGTATTTCGCTCCGATACAATAGGTCGGGAAGGTGTATTTCTTTTGGGTGGCGACTTTATAAATGCCCTCGGCGGCTTTGTCTACCGGCATTCTCTTGTCGCCTTTGCCTTCTTGGCTGCGTTCGGCGGAGGTTTCGTCACTCCCCGAAATGCGGTTACCGTAGCGTGCGTTCGTTCGAAAATCGTTGGGATGGTGCTTGCCGAAGTCCGTTTGCGTGTCACCGAGTGTCACCGAGCAAACCGAAACCGCACTGCCGTACAGCTCTTGCCGCATGCCGATGGTAAACATATTGATTGCCGATTTCGACACCGAATATAAAGTACGGAAAGGTTGTACGCCGAATGCCCCGATAGAGCTGATATTGATGATCCGCAAAGGGCGGGTG
>DCGI01000055.1:0-6600 GCA_002315475.1 Christensenella sp. UBA1782
GGAGCCATGAGGGCAAATTCGTTGCGGGGGTGGGAGTTGACCCCACGACCTCCGGGTTATGAGCCCGACGAGCTGACCAAGCTGCTCTACCCCGCAACGACGCCTAATATAATATATAAAAGATTCCGTTTTGTCAAATGATTTTTACAGAAAAACCTTTTTTTGAAGAAAAATATTTTTACCGAGCATTTTTATATACCGTTTTTCGTCTATCCTTTTCCGTTTTACATTCTCATTGTCGATCGAAAGGGATTTTTTTCCTCCGTTCTTCCGAAACTTCCGTAGTTTTTATGGGCGGCAGGATAGGCAATGTAGGGCGTTTCCTCGTGATCGGTATCGTCCTTCTTTAGGAAATAATCGTGATTCAGATACTCCGTTATGCCGTTATCGGCGAGTTCGTTACCCCACGTGGTATCCACTAAGTACCATACGTTATCGATTTTTACCTTATTCCACGCGTGTCCGGTATCCGACGTGGATCTCTTATTACGGACGGTTCCCGAAACCTTAATGCAGTCCACCCCTTCGATTTTTGCCATGCAAAGAAAGGCTTTGCTCAGTCCGTCGCAAATGGCGGCACGACCGTTCTCATCGAACGTCCCGTCCTCTTGCAGACCGAACACCCCTTCCAAATATAAACATTTATAGGCAAACAAGACATCGGAATCCAAATCCTCGTCCTTCATGATTTCCGACGTAAACTTATAATCGTAGACGGTCATATCGACGATATAATCATATATGCGATGCACTTTCGTGTAGTCGCTGTCTTTGTCCTCGTTTAACTCGGCGAGAACGGAACGCATTTTTCGGTAAAGAAATTCGGCTTGACTTTCCGCTTCGGGTACGGGACGGTATCCCTTTTTCAAAGCGAAGTATAATTGGTCGCTGCTCCGTACCGAAATGGTCTTCTGCACCGCGTCGACCGGAAAAGAACGGGTATGAGCGGTACCGATCGTATAGTGGACGGGATCGATGACTTTGGTTGCGTTTCGATAGGTCTTCGCACTCTCCGTTTCTAAAACGGGATCGGTGGGATAGTAAAACTTCATATATACCTGTGCCGTCCTCTCGTCCTCCTCCAATTCGTAAGAATAGGCGTAGGATGCCGAGTCTTCGTAGGCGTCGATGGCGCTGTAAACTTCGTTGGCATAGGCTTCTTTCGCCGTCAAATCGCTATAAGCGG
The DNA here is from genome assembly GCA_002315475.1 of Christensenella sp. UBA1782. Taxonomy (GTDB): domain Bacteria; phylum Bacillota; class Clostridia; order Christensenellales; family DTU072; genus CAG-1782. Next base: position 1,187 of record DCGI01000055.1, read on the forward strand.
GGTAGGCGGTAAAAGTATAGGCAAGATAACACTCTTTTTCCACGACGTAAGACGTACCGTCCCTATCTTTCTCGGTCTTTGCATCCTCCCGAAAAACGATCAGGTAACTGAAAAAGTCGAACCACTCTTTCCTCGTCGCGATATAATAATCAATTTCGGTAAACCCCGCCGCAACGGGCTTCGTAAAGGTACGGTATTCGGCGTCGGTAAGGGGGGTATAGGTATAACCGTATTCGGTGTTACTCGTACCCTTTTTCCGCGTCAACGTCAACTGCAACAAATCTTCATACGTATAGCCGAGCAAACTAAGGTCGCAAGAACCGACCGAAAAGCCTTCCGTTTCGGAAGAAAACGTTTGCGTATCGTCGCCGCATTTTACCGATAAGGTATACGAATACGTTTCTTCGGTATCCCAAATAGCCATCATCTTGTTATCGACAAAGGTCACCGACAATTCGTTTTCGGAGCCGTAAACGATACAGCGATCGTCATCGGAAAGTTCGTCGGAAAAATTAAAAATCAACCCGCTTATGGTCGACAGAACGGACAAACAAGAAGAAGCCGTCATGCACAGCAACAAGCCCAAAACAACCGTATAACCGAGTAAAACTTTTTTTCGCAACGATATCTCCTATTCTCCCTTATATTATTGTATTCGCTTGCTTAACGTTTTCTTATGCTTTAGGCATGATAGCCGTTCGGATTTTCCGATTGCCATCTCCAAAGGTCTCTGCACATATCGTCTAAGTTCTTTTTTGCCACAAATCCCAGTTCTTTTTTCGCTTTATCGCAACAAGCGTAGCACTCGGCGACGTCGCCGCTTCTTCTTTCGGCAATACGATAAGCGATTTCGTGCCCGCAGGCTTTCCCGAAAGCTTTGACCATGTCGAGCACCGAGTATCCGACGCCCGTTCCGACGTTATAGATGCCGATTTGATGTTCGTCGATATGTTGCAATGCGGCAAGATGGGCTTCGGCAAGGTCGACGACGTGGATATAATCCCGTACGCCCGTGCCGTCTTTGGTCGGGTAATCGTTTCCGTAAACGCTCAAACATTTTAACTTTCCTACCGCCACTTGGCTGACGTAAGGCATCAAATTGTTCGGGATGCCGGCGGGATCCTCCCCGATTCTGCCGCTTTCATGCGCTCCGACCGGATTAAAATAGCGTAGCAACATAACGTGCCAGTCGGGATCGGAACGACTGATATCCCCGAAAAACTGCTCTCCGAGCAATTTGGTCGCACCGTAAGGATTGGTGACGCTCAGCGGAGAATCCTCCGTCAGGGGCAATTTTTTCGGCACACCGTAAACGGTAGCCGACGAAGAAAAGACCAATCTCTTGCAACCGAACTTTTCCATCACTTTGACTAAGACCATGTTACTGTTCATATTATTGTCATAATATTTCAAAGGTATGCGACAACTTTCTCCCACCGCCTTCAAACCGGCAAAGTGAATGACGGCATCGATTTTGTGTTCTTGAAAAATCTTCGTCATCAGTTCTTCATCTCGGCAATCCCCTTGATAAAAAGCAATTTTCTTGCCGGTGAGTTCTTCCACCCGCTTGATACTTTCTTCGCAACTGTTGCTTAAATTGTCTACGGCAACCACTTCATAACCTCGTTCCAGCAAAAGCACGTTGGTATGGCTGGCAATATATCCGGCACCGCCGGTTACAAGAATTTTCATAAATAACCTCCGTTGTTTTCTCTTATTATACCAAAAAAATCCCTCACTTTCAACTTTTTCTTTCCTACGAAGCGGATAATTTATACGGCACCGATTGTTCGTCGGATTTTCGTCGCAGTCGTCTACGACTTTATGCAACGAAAATTTTTTCCGACGAAGTGCCCCGCCCAAGGAAAAATCCTGCGGAGAAAAAACTTTTTTCCATGAATCAACTTTTTTTCCGCAATCTTTTACGAAAAGGGGTACGGGGAGAAACACTTTTTCAAAAGGGTTTCTCCCCGTCTGTTTTTCAAAAACAAAGTTTTTGAATTGCCCGATAATAAATTTCTATCGTTTTATCCCATTCTTCCAAATCCAAATATTCGTCGGCACAGTGTATTCCCGCCGTCCCGTTCGGGAAACAGGGGCCGAACGCCACGCCGCAAGGAAGCATTCTCGCGTACGTTCCGCCACCGATGGCGATGGGTTCGGCATCCTCGCCCGTCACCTCTCGATAGGCTTCCGAAAGTTTTTGCACCAACGGATGTTCTTTCTCGACAAATAACGGTTTTTGGTCGTTGGTTCTCGTCACCGAAGCGGTTACTTGCTTCTGCAATATCTCGGTAATCCGTTCCGCTTGAACGGAAACGGGATACCGAATATCCACCGCAAAGACCAATTCGTTTTTTTCTCTTCGACAAGTCCCCAAATTTATCGTCAACCGTCCGCTGTCTTCGTCCGCAAAGTCCAAACCGACCTCTTTGCCTTCAAAATCGGCGCATAAACGGTACATTTCCCTTGCGAAAGTAAATTGCTCTTTCATCTTGCTTAATAGCTTTATCAGGGCGTTTTCGCCTTTATACGGCGTGCTTCCGTGTGCGGCTAAACCTTTTTCCGTCCACTCCGTTCCGTCGACAAACGTACATCTCGCTTCGTCCGGAACCATGTTGGGACGCTCTCCCGCCGTAAGGTCGGCAATCTCCGGAGGTAGCGGATAGCGAAACTCGTGAAACACGATACCTTTTTCGCAATAGATGACGGGGAAATCGGCATCGGGCGAAAAGCCGAGCGCGGGAACTTCTTCCGTTTCGCAATATCTTTTCATGCAACCCCAACCGCTTTCTTCGTTGCAACCCACGATGAAACGTATTCTTTTTTTCGGTTTTCCCTCTCGAAGTGCCCTTTCCAACGCCACCAAAGTCGCCATAAACGGACCTTTGTCGTCCAGCGCTCCCCTCGCGTAGATTCTGCCGTTTTCTTCTACCGCTCCGAACGGGGGATAGTGCCACCCCTTGCCGACGGGGACGACGTCCAGATGCGCCAAAATCCCGAAAAGCTTCCCTTCGCCGATTTCACCGTACCCACAATAGCCGTCAACGTTTTTAACGGTGAGTCCGCTGTCTGCCATCATTTGTAACGCGGCGACGAGGCAGGTATAAGGACCGTCGCCGAATGGTTTTCCTTCCTTTGCCTCCCCCTGTACGCTGTCGATTCGCAACAAACCTTTCAATCTTTCTTTGTCAAAATCCGAAAACAAACCATGCCTCCTGTTTTTCTCCTCTAAATTATATACTAATTCCCGAAAATATGCTACAATATAAGAAAAAGATAAATTAGGAGTTTCCTTTATGAGAGTCAGAACAAGATTTGCACCCAGTCCCACCGGTTTTATGCACATCGGTAACCTTCGTACCGCGTTATACGCCTACCTGTATGCCAAGCACAACAACGGCGACTTTATTTTGCGTATCGAAGACACCGACCGAGAAAGATTTGTTGAAGGTGCCGTCGAAGTGATTTATTCCACCCTGCAAAAATCGGGAATCCCTCACGACGAAGGTCCGGATAAGGACGGCGGCGTAGGCCCCTATATCCAAAGCGAACGGAAAAACCTCTATAAGCAATATGCCGAAGAACTCGTCCGTCGCGGCGGAGCATATTACTGTTTCTGCGACAAAGATCGTCTGAACGGTCTTGCCGACGAAAACGGTATCCGCAAATACGACAAGCACTGTTTGCACCTCAGTCAAGAAGAGGTGCAGGCAAAATTAGCTGCCGGCGTTCCGTACGTAATTCGTCAAAACATTCCTACCGAAGGCATGACCGAATACGAAGACATGGTCTACGGAACGATCCGCGTGCCCTGTGCCGACATGGAAGACGAAATCCTCTTAAAGTCGGACGGCATGCCCACCTATAACTTTGCCAACGTCGTCGACGATCACTTGATGAACATTTCTCACGTCATTCGCGGAAACGAATACCTTTCGTCCACCCCGAAATACAATTTGATGTATGACGCTTTCGGTTGGGAACGCCCCCGCTATATGCACTTGCCCCCCATCATGAAGGACGCTACCCGCAAACTCAGTAAGCGGTACGGCGACGCCAACTTCGAAGACTTCATCGCAAAAGGCTACTTGCCCGAAGCCATCGTCAACTATATCGCTCTGCTCGGCTGGGCGCCGAAAACCAACGACGAAAAAATGAGCTTACAAACCCTCATCGATTCTTTCGACGTGGACGGCATCAGCAAGTCTTCTTCCATTTTTGACGACGTCAAAATGCGCTGGCTCAACGCCCAATATCTCAAAGAATTGCCCGAAGAAGAATTCTTGCGCATGGCTACCCCGTGGCTGGAACAAAGTCAAGCCAAAGGCTACGATTACGCCTTGCTTGCGCACCTCTTGCAGGGACGTGTGGAAATCCTCAGCGAAATTCCCGAAAAAGTCGCCTTTCTGAACCAATTTGCCGACTTCGACAAAGAACTCTATTTCCATAAGAAATTGAAATGCGACGCCGCTCTCGCCAAAGAGATTTTACCGATAGCCGTCGACGTTTTCCAAACGACCGAGCCGTTCGACAATCAAACGCTTTTTGACGCGTTCGGGGCGGTTTGCGAAGAAAAAGGCATTAAAAAAGGACAACTCCTCTACTGTCTGCGTGCCGCCGTCACCGGTGTACCTTCCACGCCGGGCGGTGCCACCGAAATCGCCGTTCTGCTCGGCAGAGAAGAAGCTCTCCGCCGTTTGCTTTTCAGTATCGAGCATCTCTCGACTGAGGCGTAAGGTTCGGAAAAGTATCCTCCGTATTCCATTACCGCCAACACGATTTTTATTAAAAAAAGAACCCGAAACTCGGGTTCTTTTTTTGGTCGTTTCTACAAAGTCTTGTAAAGATTATTGCGCTCTCTTCAATCCGACTATGTCGTAGTCGATGACGCAGATGACGTATTCGCCGATCGTTTGCGTGCCGTACTGGTGAACCTTTTCTTCGTGTTCTCCCGCAGTGGCAGGGAAATCGGAATCCGATTCGGAATAATACCAGTGATAGGTCGCACCGCCGTCTTTCGTCGCACCTTGTTGCAGAATATCGTATTCCCAACCGTCTTTATAGGTTTGCGAACTGGTCGTGGTGGCGTTCTTCCACTTATAGTAAGGATTGATGATGACGTCGCCTTTCATGACTGCGGAAGTTTCGCTTCCGTCGGTATAGTAGAATGTCGGCAAATCACCTTGTTCGTACAAGAAGTACTTGATGCTTTCGCCGTTGCTTCCGTCCGAAGTGTTGTTGATGGTAATATCCTTCCAAGCGGTAATGTATTTTTCCATAGCCGGCCCGTAAGAATCTTCATCCACGTTGTTGATGCTCTGCGGGACGTAAATACGAAGACGGTATCTCGCTTCGTTACCGACGTTAAAGGTATCCGATTGAACGGAGGCGGGCGTCGCACGATTAAAGAC
>DCGI01000055.1:6615-28149 GCA_002315475.1 Christensenella sp. UBA1782
AAAGACGACTTTGACCAAATTGTTACATCCGGCAAAGATGCTGCTTCCGAGTTCGTTGACGTTGTAGTTAAATTCCACACCCCACAAACCTTCGCATCCGCTGAAGGCGTTATCGCCGACCGAAATCAAAGCGTTCGGCAATTCCAAAGTAACCAAAAGCTTATCGTCCGTCAAAGAAAGGACTTCGTTCGATTCGGGCAAGTTCAACTTGCTGCCCAACTTCACGCATCCGCTGAAGGCACTTTCTCCGATCGTGGTCAAACGGCTGTTGGTAATATCGAAGTTTACTTTTTCGAGGGTAATACAGTTTTCAAACGTGCTTTGTTCGATGGCGGTCACACCGTTCGGAATGCTGATTTCCGTCAAAGCGGAGCATTGCGAGAAGGTACCTTCTCCTATGGTCGTCAGTTTGCTGTCCTTGACCTTCTTCATGACGGTACCCGTTTCGGTCTGTTCTTCTTCATAACCGTCGAAAGTAATCGTTTGCAAAGCGGTACAACCGCGGAATACGTTTTTACCCAGTTTTTCTAAGGAATACGGCAAAGCGATGGTCGTCAGTTTGTCGCACTTCAAGAAGGCTTTATCCCCGATGGAAGACAATTTGCTCTCTACGGTGTCGAAGGTAACCGAAATCAATGCGGTACAACCGTTAAAGGCTTGTGCGCCGATGGTTACTACGCCGTTCGGGATGACGATCGAAGTCAATTTTTGTTCGTTGGCAAAAGCGGCTTCGCTAATGGTAACGAGGGTGGAGGGCAATCTGATTTCGGTGGCTTTGCTGGTGGCAAAAGCGTTCTTCATAATCAACACAACGCCTTCCGGTACTTGCACGACACTGCTGGTGTCGATACCCTTAACGAGAACGTGACCGATGATGAGTAAACCGCTGTTATGGTCGTCGTAGAACTTCTTATCCTTAAAGACGTCGTCGGCGATGTCGTTCAAACTGTTATAGCTCCCTTGCGAGAAGTATTCGATTTCGCAGTTGTTAAAGGCGTTCTTGTTAATCTTCTTGACGTTCTTCGGAAGAATGACGTCGGAGAAGACGCAATCCGTCTTCACAAGACCGAACATATTTTCGGCAAGAACGGTAATATCAAAATCGTTACTCTTTTCGAGGAAGGTCAGTTTTTGCGCGCTACCCGCTTTGCTGCCGTTCGGTTCGTACGCGAGTACGATGTTTCCGAGAATGTAGAAGTAACCGCTCTTATCGTTGTCGGCGGCGACTTTGGCGCCCTTGACTTCGATATAGGTGTCGTAGTTAGCGCTCTTAGCCGTACTGTTCCAGAATCCGTCTTCACTCGAAATATCTTCGAAAACGTTGTAGTTTGCTTCGGAAATGTAAATATTCTTAGCAATCTTGAAGCTCTTGAGTTCTTTGTTGAAGGCATGTTCTCCTATCTTCGTCAAAGAGGACGGCAACGAAACGGTAGCTAAATGCGAGTTGATAAAGGCGTTCTTGTAGATTTCGGTTACGCCGTTCGGGATAGCGAATTCCAAGCCCGTTTCGACCGGTTGTCCGTCGACGATTTGCGTATAAGAAGCGTTACCGATGAAAGCAATCAGCTTCGTCTTGTCGGCGGAGTAGATGACTTGACAAACCTTCGTATTGTCTTTGGCGTTGTCGCCTTCGCCCGTCGTATAGCGGAGTACCACTTCTTCAATGATAAAGTCGGCGAGGTCGGCATCGTTCGGCACCGAAATGCTTTCCAATGCGGTGAAGCCGTAGAACGGGTTGACTTCCAAACCGTTAAAGTTTACGGCAGAGGTCAATATCAGTTTCTTAACCGTCGTGTTGCCTTCCAACGCAAAGGAAGTAATTTTGTATCCCGCAACCGATTCGAGAACGTACAGGACTTCTCCGCTTACCGAAGTAATGGAGGTCTCTTTCTTGGAGTCGGTCAAAGCGGCAACGGTAAAGGTGGCGTTCCCTTCTTCTACCATCACATCGACGGAGGCGGGAGCGTTTTCAATCCATTGTGCTTCAAACGTCACTTCCGAAGTAACCGTATAAGGATAGGTCACTTCTTTGTTGTCGACTTTCCAACCGCGGAAGGTGTTACCCTCTTTGTACGGTACCGGTAAATCTCCTTCTTTGATGAATTCATACTTGTACTCTTTGTTATCGGTGCCGGTGGCAAGGGTAACTTTCGGATAGTCGCCCGCTTCCTTAAAGACGATCTTGCCGTCCTTCCAAAGATTGTATTGGTTGGCGGCGCCGGTGGTACGCTTTAAGGTCAAATAGTCGTAGTCGTTCTCGTCGAAATACATACGAATATTGGTTCCCGACGTAAAGAAGTTTATCATCTGTATGTCTACGCCGTTCGCTTTCAAGGCATTATTTAATTGCGTAAAGCCGTTATCGACGGTCATACCTTGTTCATCTTTGATTTCTTCGGTATCGATATCCCAAAGAACCTTATATAATTTACCGTCCGATCCTTCGTTAAAGGCGTTGAGTCCCAACGAAACCAGAGCGGAGTTCAACGAAACGACCGTCAAGGTCTTGATATCGGCAAAGGCACTTTCGCCCACCGATACAACGGTGGAAGGAAGTACGAATCCTTCGTCGGATACACGTTCTCCCTTTTCGTTTTCCACAACCGTCTTGATGGCTGTCTTTTGGAAAGCGGATTTTCCGATTTCCGACAAGCCTTCGGGAAGAACGACGGTGGATAAAGCGGAACAATCATAGAAGGCAAATTCTTCAATGTTTTGCAACGCGGACTGTTCGGCAAAACGAACCTCTTGTAACGTCTTGCAAGAAACGAAAGCATAGCTTCCGATGACTTCTACGGTAGAACTTACCCGAACGACGTCAACGTACACGTTGACACCCGAATAGACGTTCGGCGTGGCAAAGCTGTTGGCGGTGAAGGCATAGTCCAAAATGGTGACGATGCCGAGATTTTCGGGGATTTCCACCAAAACCGTTTCTTTGGTTTCGACGTCAAGGACGCTTTGCGCCTTTTCTTTTTGTACGCTGCCCATGCAGTATTTCACCAGAACGTTACCGAGCGTCAAGAAGATATCGTCTTCGCCCGCTTCCACGTTATACCAAGCGGTATCGTTCAAACAACTCTCGAAGGAAACGGTATAGCCTCCGGTGACCTGCGTACCGCTCACCTGTAAAGAACTGATGCCGTCGGCTTGAATGTCTGCCAAAGCAACGTCTCCCTTGACGCAATCGGCACCCAATTCTACCGTCGTATTCGGTAATTTCAAAGTGGTTAAACGGCTGCATCCGGCAAAGACTTCTCTGTCCAACTTGACGATTTTCGTCTTAGAAAGGTCGGCAAGGAGCAAGCTCGTGCAGTTTTGGAACGCCCCTCTCCCGACGATTTCCACGCCGGCAGGCAATTCGACGTTTCGTATGGTGCTTTCGCTGAATGCGTTGGCTTCGATTTCTTTCAAAGCCGATTTTGCCCCGAAGGTTACGCTGTCAAGATTGTTGGTCTTGCTGAAAGCTTTCCCGGCAATTTTGGTCACGCTGTCGTCGATAGCGACCGTCTTGCTATATCCTTTATTATTATATTGTAAGAAGATAGGTCCGATAACGACACGTCCCGTTTCGTCGCCCGTTTGATACCAAGGCGTTCCGGTAAAGGCGTCCTCTCCGACGGTAGTTAACTTCATGTTGGCTACGGCGTCGCTGTTCTTGACGTTCAACAAAGCCACGTTATTCAAGAAAGCTTCTTTGCCGATTTCTTCCAGATTGGCATTTATCGACAAAGTCATGAGGGACTTGTTGCCTTTCAAGATGCCGTCCGCCAATTTGATGACGGTCTCGGGAACGGAAATAATCTTAACGGCACTTACCGCAAAACGAACCGAGCTGACCGTTTCGTCCATCGTATCGAATGCGACGGAAACGCCGCCTTCCTGATATTTGCCCTTCTTGTCGACGTCCAGAACCACGTAAATATCGGTATATCCCGCCGCCGTCAACGTGATGGCGTAGGTGTTGTCTTCCAAACGTCTTCCCGTTCCGGTATAGGTTACGGGTTCTTGCTTTTGTCCGTCGGCGTCATAGAACAGAACGGAAACCGTTTGTTCCACCATGCTGTCGGTATCGATGCCCAAGGTTACGCCCGAAGTCCAATAGTTCTTTTGGATGACGTCCGTTTCGTTTTTGGTGATGAAAATCGATTCCGTTTCGCCTACGTATTCGATAGCGGTACGTCCGGCGAGGACGAATCCGTCCGACCTTTCGGCTTCGTTGACGGCATTGCGATACCAAGCGGTATGAACAAAGACTTCTCGACTGACTTCTTTTAACAAGCTGTTTTCACCGAAAGTGATGACTTTCAAATCGGTTGCTTCGTCAAATACGCCTACGTCGATATGCTTTAAGCTTGCCGGTAAAGAAATGGATTCCAAATCACTGCCGAAGCCCGCCTTTCCGGTGGTGTTTGCCATGAGGACTTCTACCGATGCGGGAATATCCAATTCTTTCAGAACGAAGCCGCTCTTATTAAAGGCACCCGCATAAACGGCAACGATGGGTTCCTGCCCGTTGGTTCCGTCGTTATAGTACTCGGGAATCAATACGTCGGTGGCGATTTGACTGTAATAAGCGATGACCGCATAACCGAACCGACCGATATTGCCGTATTCCACTTTCGTGGTTCCGCCGACTTCGGTAATTTCGGCATATACCGAAATCACGCTCTTGGCGTTAACGTCGTCGTACACGATGAACGGGAAAGAATCGATTACGTTGTTGCTTCCGTTCAAAGAATAGTACCACTTGACCGTTTCTCCGTCGGCAAGACTGATTTCGGGTTCGGTGGTGAGCATATAAACGAACTTAACGTCGTTGGTGGCGTCCAAAGAACCTTGCGTCTTAGAAAGGTATCTTGCATAGAACGTGGTGTTCGACGTGACGACGAAGGGGAATTGCAGCGGTTGCGGATTCGCCATCGAAGCGTCACCGTCGTACCAACCGACGAAGGTATACCCTTGTTCGGAGAAGTCGGGAGCGTCGATGCCCGTCCAATAGATTTCCGATTTGGCACTGAGTCCGAGCGTCAATCCTTCGTAGGTATCGTAGAAATCGAAAGTAACCTGCGGGATATTTGCCGAAATATGTTCGGCGTCGTTAAAGTCCTTCAAGAAGGTATCTCTTTGCGGCGTTTGTTGTTCGTCGATGAAGAAGTACACGTCGGTATTTTCAAAAGCGTTTTTCGCAACGCCGTTTTTACCGTCGGCATCTCTGTAATAATACGTTTCTTCCGTCGTTGCTTTATATAAGCCCAAACCTAAGCTACCGTAGAGAATACGTACCACCAATTTATCGGTGCCGACGCCGTGTTCGGCAAAGGCACTGTCTTCGATATAAACCACTTCGGGCCCGAAGACGACGTAAACGAGGGAGCTGCAGTAAGCAAAAGCTTGTTCCTGTACGCCCGTAACCGTCTTCATGGCGGAGAAGTCAAAGGTCTTCAAACCGCTTCCGTAGAACATCTTGGCGGGAATATGGTCGGCGGTACAGTTCGGGAAGGAAATCGCACGCAAAGCCGCACAGTTTTGGAATGCGCTCGAATCGCCGTTATCGTCTTCAAGGAAGGTCTTGACGGCGGGGAAAGAAACGGTTTCCAATTTGCTGCAATCGGTAAACGCCTTAACGGGAAGTTTTTCCAGTTTCGGCATGTTCACTTCGGTCAACGCCTTACAGGTCATAAACGCACCGCGCCCGAGCGTATTTAAATAAGGTACATCAACCTTTTCCAAAGCCGTACAACCCGAGAAAGCTTCTTTCTCGATACGGTAGACTTTGTTGAACGAAACCGTTTGCAACGAAGTACATTCCGCAAAGGCTTTTTCATAAATAATCGTGATGCTGTCGGGGAAGGAAACCGAGGTCAACTTGGTCGCACCCGAGAAGAAATTGGCGGGGATTTTATCGACGAATCCGCTTGCCGAAAGCATTTCGGCGGTCAATACCGTCACGTCCACGTCGCTGTTGTACAGGAAGGGATGTCCGCCCACCGAGATGATGAAGTTTTCGTCATACCATTTGGTGTGCTTGAAAGAATCGGCGGTAACGGTGGCTTTCTCTCCGCTGAATACGGCGTTTTCGCTCCAACCGGCAACCGATAAGGTCGTCAAAGCCGAACAACTTTCGGTGTCGTTTCCGAATACTTCTTTGTCGAAGGAATCGAGGGTGGCTTCGATCGTCAACGTTTCCAATGCGGTAAATCCGCTGAAAGCGCCCTTCAATACACCGACGACGGTATAGGTATTACTACCGTCCGAAACGGTCTTCGGAACGACGATTTCGGTCGCCTTTCTGTAACCTTGCTTGACGAGAACGGTGTTCTCGGTCTTGCCTTTGGTAAAGAGCATCTTGTATTCGGGTACGTAGATGTCGGTGTAATCGGTAACTTCGGTAATGCTGTCTTGGAAGGTGTATAAGACGGAATCGAGCTTATCGGCTTTCGTTTCGTCCATCGAACCGTCCTTCTTGGCGAAAATCGCATAGATAACGGCGTTCATGGTGCCGTCCGAAACGGTAACGGCGTCTTTGTCCAAAGCGGATACGTCCAAAACCGCGATAACGGCGGTATTGAAGGCTTCGGGAACCAACGTCAACGCACGCGTAACGTCTTTTTCGACGGGTAAATTCACCGAATACGTCCCGATTTTGTCGGTAGGATACCAGACGAGGGTATAGGTCTTTTGGGTTGCGGCGGTCGTGACTTTATACAAAACACCGGCATCGCCGTAATACTTGGCACAACCTTCGGCAACGTTGACGGCAACGAGGGAGGGGAATTCCGCAAAGGAGTTTTCGATGCTCTCCGTCGTCTTCGGCAAATTGATTTCGGTAAGAGAAGGTAATTGTGCGCCCGCCAAATCACCGGTTACGTAAAGGACGCCGTCGCCCACCGTCAAAACGGTCAACGCAACGTCGCCTTGCAAATCGTTGACGACGAACGTATCGGCAAGACTGCCTCCCTGTCCGCCGAGCGTAAGGGTTTGCAGATTTTTCATGTTGGTAAAGGCACCTTCGCCGAATTCTTGCAACGCAGGCAAGTCCAAAGCGGCAAGTCCCGTTCCTTCAAACGCATATTCTTTGATGACGGTCACTTTGTCGATGCCGGAAAGTGCCGTCAAACCTTCACTGGTACGGAAAGCACTCTTTTCTATGGTGGTTATGTCCTTCTCAAAAACGAGGCTCAACGTTCCGCCCACGCCGTAGAAGGCTTCTTCCGAAACGGTCTTGACGTCGGACTTGAAGACGAGGGTTGTGGTTGCGGTATAAACTTTCTCATTGGTCTTGGTATAAATTTCCCGATCGTATTCTTGGGTATTCAAACCTTTGAAGGCTTTTTGACCGATGGTTTCGGCTTTCGCAAAGACGACTTCGTTTTGCAACGTGGCGTTTTCGAACGCACCTTCGCCGATCGTTTGCAGGGCGGCGAATTCGGTAACGTCGTACAAAGTACAACCCGCAAAGGCGTACGCACCGATTTCGGTAATATCTTTCGAAATATGACCGATGGTCAAATTCTTATTCTTGAAAGCTTCCTCCGCGACGCCGATAACGGGAACGGCAACTTCGTCGCCTTCTTCTTTATGCGTATCGGGCAAGAATACGCTGTCGTTTTCTTCTCCGCTCACCAAATCGATGCCCGAAACGGTATAACCTATCTTGGTCGCTTTGTAATCGGTAACCTTACCGGACTTTAGTCCGCTTTGGTCGGTATATTTATACGTAAACTTGTTCGCTTCGTACGCACCGTCGAGAACATACGGGAACGTTTCGATTTTGTTGCCGTTATAGAAGAACCCGACCAAAGTTTCTCCGTCTTGGAAAGCAATCTCGGGAGCGGCGTTCAAAGCATAAACGGCGGTGTATCGTAACCCTCTCGTACCGGCGGCGACGTTCAACAGATACACCTTAACGGTCATATCGGAAGAAGCCACTTCGACGGCGTCGCCGAAAGAATAATAGCTTCCGTTATAAACGACACGCATAACGGCGTAGTCGGCAAGATTGCTCTTGGCGGTTTGACCGGCTTCGCTTTCGCTGCCGTCGTCAATCATTTTTTTGTTTTTCTTTATGGTTTCTAAAAGGGAGGTAATGTCACCGTAAGCGACCTTGCCGCAATCGGCATCGTTCGGAATGTATTTTTCGTTTTGCGCGACGTCGGCGTTATAGTACTTTTCTTCTTCTTCCGTCGCCGTATCGTTCAAAAGAATATCGGCAAAGAAGAATCGGAAAGTAACGTTGATATAGTTGGCGCGGAAGTACGGCACGACGGCAATATCGGTTCCGTACGCTTCGCTGACCGTCCAAGTCTGTCCTTTGGCTTGCTTGTCCGCCACGAACTTTTTGGTCTTGACGTTGTAAACTCTCCAACTGTCAAAAGTTTGTCCTTCGATAGTCAAGTCGGGTGCATTGAGCGGGAAGGTAAAGGAAGAACCGATTACGTAAGACTTTTTGTCCACCATGACCGACTTCATATCGGGATCGTTATAGACGACGACGTTGATACTCGGATCGGGTACGATGAAGACGAACGTGGTATCGCTCTTTATCACGTGATTGTCACTCGGCTCGGTAACGTCGGTAAATAAACCGCGTACCGTTTCCAAAGCTTTGGTGTAATTGCTTTTTCCCGTTCCGGCGTCAATACTGCCGCCGTACTCCACCACTTCGGTATAGTCGTTCAAGTACGTCAACTTTTGCAGAGAAGAACGATAAGCATAGGCGTATTGTACCGTCATGCTTTCGTACACAGCCTGCATGTTGATGGTTACGTTATACAAAACTTGATAAGGGAAAGTGACGCTCCACTTGATTTCTTTGATGTTACTCGGTCTGAGATAGTGAGGTTCTTGCAGCCAAGTCCCTTCGGCGACGTTCTCTCGGGAAATTTCTTTGCCGTTATAGTCCTTGATGACGACTTCGCATTTTGTGGAACTTGCCGAATAATGTGCCGTAACGGTAATACTTTCGGTCAGCTCGTCCAAATTGACTTCGTTACCGTTGGAATCCACCCAGGTATCGAAATACTGTCCGTCTATTTCGGGGGCTTCGGGAGCCGTTACGCTACCGCCCACCAAAGTAAGTTTGGACGCAATCAATTCACCGTTGGCGTTTTTGAAAGACACTCTGACCAGTTCTTCGCCGCTCTCGACGAGGGTGAAGTCTACCGTCGTCGTTTGCCCCTTGTAATAAAGGGTAATCGATTTTTCGCCGGCGGTCTTGATGTCGTTCTTCCCTTCGGTCGTCAGCATGGAGTCCGCCGCAACGATTTCGCCCGTCGTTTCGTCCTCATAGGTGACTTTCAGTTTGAACGTGGAAATCTTGAAGCCCTCTAAGGCGTAGAATTCCTGATTCGTCAATTCCGAAACCTCGATGGCGGAAACGGCTTTGTCTTCGGTACAAGCCACCATCATGCCGAACGACATGGCGACGACGAGCAGAAGCACTACCGCTTTGACGAATCCGAGAACATAACTTTTTCTCTGTTTCATGGTTAAGAAACCTCCCTGTTTCTTTACTAAAATTTCTTCCCGTATACGCGTACACGCACGCAATACACCGCGAGCATAGGTATACTTACAAATAATATAACATATTACATCAAAAAAAGCAATACCAAAACGCAAAAAAGTTTGAGAAAATTCCCGCCGATCCATCGTACGCAAGGGGTATGCCTTTCCGACGGAAAAACGATAAAAAATCTCTGTTTTTTCCCGAAAAGTTTCTGTTTCCCTCTTAAAATCAATTATAACCCTTGCTTTTTTCGAGAAAATACCGTATAATGGTAAAAAAATTTCGGAGTACGCCTATGATGATTACCGCTCACGGGGGTGCGCAAAAGACGGGCAACAACAGTCCGACCTACCTCGAAGCCGTCCGCTCGGGGAAAATCGCGGCAGACTGTTTTGAAGTCGACGTACGCTACACGCAAGGTCTTTTGTATCTCTCCCACATGCCCACGTTCTTTCCCAAAAAAAAGGTTCCCCTTTTGGACGCCTTATTGCTCGCCAAAGAAAAAAACATGCAAATCAACTTGGACTTAAAGCAATTCGGTACCCTTGCCGTCGTGCAAGAATTGGTACTGTCTTTGGGCATGGACGAAGAAATCATCTACACCGGCAACACTTCGCCGAGCGACGTAGACATCATCAAAGCGGGCAGAATTTACGCCAACGTCAACAAAGCTTTCTTTCACGGACTTCGCCCCACCGCCGAAGATGCGGAAGGCTTGGTAAAAGCTTTGGAATCCTATCGGAACCCCCGCCTACGCGGCGTCAATATCAATTACCGTTGGACGGAACCACGCTTCTATCCGGCGGCGTTTCAAGTGAAACTACCCGTATCCGTTTACACCATCGACGACGAAATCGCTTTGGAAAAGCTGGTGCCGTATAATTTCGAAAATATCACCACCCACCGTCCCGATTTGTGTTTAGCCTACCTAAAAGGAGAAAAAAAATAACATGGTACCGTTCGCAGTCATAGGAATCGGCAGAATGGGCGGAACGCACGCCCGTAATCTCGTCAACGGCAAAATGAAAAAAGCCAAACTCGTCGCGGTGTGTGACATTGACAAAGAGAAGGTGGACGCCTTCTGCAAAAAGCATCCCGACGTAAAAGGCTTCTATTCCCACAAAGACCTCTTGGCGTGGGGACAAGCCAAAGCGGTCATGATTGCCGTCCCCCACTACTTTCACGGCGACATAGCGAAAGACTGCTTGACGGCGGGCATCCATACCGTCGTGGAAAAGCCCCTCACCGTCACCACCAAAGAGGGGAAAGAGGTCATCGAAACGGCAGCTCGCCACCCCGACGCCTATTTCGGCATGATGTTCAATCAACGTACCAATCGGATGTACCGCAAAGCCAAGAAACTCATCGAAAGCGGAGCCATCGGAGAAATCCAACGTGCCAACTACGTCATCACCGACTGGTACCGTTCGCAAGCCTATTACAATCAAGGCGGCTGGAGAGCCAGCTGGGCGGGAGAAGGCGGCGGCACCCTCATCAATCAATGCGTGCATCAACTCGACCTCATCCAGTGGCTGCTCGGCATGCCCGAAAAAATCACCTCGTGTTGCAAAACCGTCGGCAGAAACATCTCCACCGAAAACGACCTGTACGCCGTCTTCGGCTATAAGAATTTCGACTGCTATTTCTGCGCTTCCACGCACGAACTGCCGGGCGAAAACCGCTTTACCGTCGTCGGCACGAAAGGTACCGTCGTCATCGGCAGTCACACCATGCGTTATACCCTGCTTGAAAAATCGGAACCCCAAGTCAACGCCGAAACGACGAAGGGCTACGGCAACACCAAACGGCACAAACACTTCTGTACCTACGGTCCCGTTCGCCTTCTCAACGACCTGATTTTCGGACAACAACGGCGCGTGATAGACGCCTTTGCCAAAGCCGTCGACAAACAAGACCGAAACCTCGTCGTAGCGGAAGGATCGGAAGGTATCAAGGCGCTGACTTTGATCAACGGTATCTATCTCTCAAACTGGAAAAAAGAAACCGTTACGCTTCCGTTTGACGACGACGAATACGCAAAATTGTTATCCGAACACGTACAAGCGGAATCCCAAAACAAGTAAAAAACACCTTTTTAACAAAAAAATAACGCCCTCATCGCATCGGGTTTCCCGAAAAGCGAGAGGGCGTTTTTCAAAAGAGGCGCGGGGAGAATGTGTCTCCCCGCCCCCTCCTAATTATTCTTAGAAAGTCGATGATTGGTATAACGTTTGTCGCAACTGACGTCGGCAAGGACGGTAACGAAATCGGGCAAAAGGACTTCTTGTTTTTCATCGGAAAGTTCTATCTCCAACACCGCTTGTTCCGACCAAAAAGGATAGACGTCGATTTCGTAACAAACCCCGTTTCGCCGAACGACGTATCTTCTTTTTTGCAGGGTATGGCAGGTAGGATCGGCACGAAGCAAAAGGTCGGTATACTCCTCTTCGGTAATCCTTTCTTCGATTTCTTCTCGAGTTATCGCACCGACGTCCTTTTTGGACGTATGGGTATACTCGATGCGGTCACGCCACACCCGTTTTCGTACCCGTTCCGATCCCGTATCGGTGGCGAGATAGGTTTGCTCTATCTCCGAAACCTCACAGCAAGGCAGACTTTCCAAAAAGGAAAGATCGGGGTATTTTATTAAAAATTTCTTTTCGATTTCTAACGACATTTTGTATGTTTGGGTTTTCAAAATGCAATGTTTGGTTGCCTATTACATATATTTTTTGGTAAAAGCCAAAGCTTTGTCCAACCACCCTTCGGCACTGGTTCCCGTAGCGATACCCTTTCCGTGCCCGCCCGTCGGGTAAACTTCTTTTTCACAAGGCACGCCGACCTTTTGCAGAGCTTCCGCAAGCAATTCGGTATTTGCCGGCGGCACGCAGGAATCGTCGGCACAACACCAAACGAAGGTCGCCGGATAGTCCTTATCGACGTTCTTTTCCACCGAATACGGCTCTGCTTTTTTACTGTCGCACACGAGCAAAGCTTCCTTTGTACCGGCATGGGTTTCTTCCCCCATGGAAACGACGGGGTACGCGAGAATGGCTACGGTCGGTTTTTTCACACCGAACGAAGCATAACCGACGTTCTTCAAGCCGAAACTTGCGGCAAGATGCCCACCCGCCGAAAAGCCGACGACGCCGTATTCTTCGGTTTCAAAGCCGAATTCTCGTTGATGCGCAAAAATATATTTGACCAAAGCGGCGGCATCCGTTTGCGGGTTGGGTGCTTTGGCATGCGGAAATACCCGATACCGTAATACGAAAGCGTTGTACCCGCGACGATTCAGTTCTTCCGCAAAATGCACACCCTCGTGTCCCATTGCCACGCCGTGATACGCCCCGCCGGGAATAACGATATATAAAGGTGCTTTCTCGTCTATAATAAACGCATACCCGTCGGTATTTTTTTTGCTCGGATCGGCGTTTTTCTCCTCCTCCGAATAGAACGAAAACCGTCTGTCTGCGTATAACCGCTCAATCTTCTTTAACTCTTGATTTCTCCTGAATAAACACATAAACTACCTCCTTGTTTTCCCTATTGTACCATATCTCCTACCGAATTTCAATATCTTTTCTCTTTCGTTCGGTAAGTCATCCGTCGGGGACGCTTCCGTCTTTATCAAAAGAGAACGTTCCTTTCGAGGAGAAAAAGAATTTTTCTCGCACGGTGCCCCAAACCTCGGGCTTATTGACAGAGCGGGGTTCCCATGGTACAATAAGATATATTGATTGATATTCGGAGGTTTTGTATGGACTTAGAGCCGATTTTCGAGCAAATGCACAGCGGGCAGATTTATTATCCGTCCGAGCCGAAACTGATGGTGAAACAATTTCGACACTTGAACAAGCTCCGTTTTTTTAACGCAACGCCCTGTTCCCCGCTCGGGTACGCCCTTAGGACGTTCCTTTTGAAAAAAATGTTTGCCGAAGTCGGAGAAGGTTGTTACATAGAACCGCCTTTTTACGCCAACTGGGGCGGGAAGCACGTTCATTTCGGAAAAAACGTCTACGCCAATTTTCACTTGACCTGCGTGGACGATACCCATATTTACGTAGGCGATAATACCATGATCGGGCCGAACGTTACCCTTGTGACGGCGGCGCATCCCGTTTCGCCCGCATTACGGGAAAAAGCATACCAGTACAACAAACCCGTCCGCATCGGAAAGAATTGTTGGTTGGGGGCGAACGTGACCGTCCTGCCCGGTGTACAGATCGGTGACAATTCCGTCATCGGTGCGGGATCCGTCGTAACGAAAGATATACCCGCAAACGTGGTAGCGGTGGGCGTCCCTGCGAAGGTTCTGCGTCCCATTACCGACCAAGACGACGCCGTTTACGACAAGGTTCAACGGATTCCGCCGAAACTCTTCCTATAAATTTCGGCATTTTTATTGCTTTATAACTTTTTATATAGTAAAATAGTAAAAATTGTATAAAACATTCGGAGGAATTTTATTTTATGTTAGATTTACGATTTGTATGCGATCACATCGATCTCGTCAAAGACAAACTTGCTAAACGAAACAGCACTCTCGACATCAGCGAAATAGCCACCCTTGCCGAATCCCGTCGCACCATCATCCGTACGGTAGAAACCCTGAAAGCCGAAAAGAATCGTGCCAGCGAATCGATCGCTCAGATGAAACGCAACAAACAACCCTGCGACGACGTCATCGCCGATATGAAACAAAAAGGCGAAGAAATCAAAAAACTGGACGCCGAGCTTGCCACCGTCGAAGCAAGACTGACCGAACTTATGTACTTGATTCCCAACCTTGTCGACGACAGCCTTCCTTACGGAAAAGATTCCGACGACAACGTAGAAGTCCGCAGATTCTTAGAGCCGACCAAGTTTGATTTCGAACCCCTCGCCCATTGGGACATCGGCGAAAAGTACGGCATCCTCGATGCCAAGCAAGCCGCCAAAATCACGGGAGGACGTTTCACCGTCTATCACGGTTTGGGCGCAAGACTGGAAAGAGCCGTCATCAATTTGATGCTCGACACCCACACCGCCAACGGTTATGAAGAAGTTTTCCCGCCTTTCATGGTGAATCGCGATTCCATGCTCGGTACCGGTCAACTTCCGAAATTCGAAGAAGATATGTACGCCGTCAAAGGAACCGATTACTTCCTTGTTCCTACGGCGGAAGTCCCCGTCACCAACCTGCATCGTGACGAAATCCTGAACGTAAACGACTTACCCATTCGCTACTGTGCTTATACCGCCTGTTTCCGCGGGGAAGCGGGAAGCGCCGGCAGAGATACGCGCGGCGTCATCCGTCAACACCAATTCAACAAAGTGGAACTTGTCAAGTTTTCTCATCCCGATCACAGCTGGGAAGAATTGGAATCGTTGACCAACGAAGCCGAACTCGTTTTGCAAAAACTTCGCCTGCCCTACCGCGTCGTTTGCCTCTGTACCGGCGACGTCGGATTCGGCTCGGCAAAGACCTACGATATAGAAGTTTGGATGCCCTCGTATAACCGTTTTGTGGAAATTTCTTCTTGCAGTAACTACGTCGATTTCCAAGCCCGTCGTGCCAATATTCGTTTCCGCGACACCGACGGCAAAGTTAAGCTCGTCCATACCCTGAACGGCAGCGGACTCGCCGCCGGCAGAACCACCGCCGCCATTCTCGAAAACTATCAAAATGCCGACGGTACCATTACCATACCCGAGGTACTTCGTCCTTATATGGGTATCGATAAAATCGGATGAAAAACCACTTTGGCGGAACCTTTTTCGATATTTTCGGCTCCATATTCAAGGGGTTCGGAACCCTAATCTTTGGGATTATTCGGTTGCTCTTGAAATGCCTGCTCTTTTTCGGATTGTGGGTTCCGCTTCTGTATGCCGTTTTGGGCGTCATACTGTATTACGTCTGTCATTTTGACATTTTTGATTTCTCCACGTACAGCATCCTCTACCTTTCGGGAGGGGTTGCTTGCGTGGTTTGCATGATTATCATCACCATAACGAACGCCATCGTACGACCGGCGAAAAAAGCATTTTCCGCCGATCCCGAACAGGAAAAAATCAAGAAAGAACGGCGCAAAAAAAAGCCTTCTTCCCACCTGTGGGACAAACAGAAAGCGGCGGTAGAATCGGACACGCTGAGTCCCCCTTTGTCGGAGTCTTTCATGCCCGAAAAAAAGAGCTCTTTCTTGCATGACGTTCCTTCTTATTTACCCACCATGCCTCCGGAAGAACCGAACGAAACCGTCGGGGCGGAAGATCCTTTTATGGATTGGTTACCGATAAAAAAAACGCCGGAAGCCAAGCCGCAGGTTGTCAAACAACCGAAAATGGAAAAACCGAAAATTTATTTCAGCACCCTTCGTCCCGATATTTTGGTATACGAATATAGCGACCGTTTTGAACTGTACCGCATATCGGGCGACAACAAAGCCGTTCACGTCGGCGTGGAGTTTAAGGTATGAAAAAACGAAAGACAAGAATATGGGAATTGGATTTCATTCGAGGTTATGCCATTCTTATGGTTCTTGTCGACCATACCATGTATGACTTTCGGTATCTCTTTCCCGAGTGGAAAGGGAGCGGCATTGCCGTTTTGGAGTGGCTTAATAACGTCGGCACGCTCTATATGACGAGTGACGTGCGGTTTCTTTGGCGTCCCGCTTTCCTCTTTTTGTTCTTTTCGGTATCGGGCGTTTGTACCGCCTTTTCCCGAAACAATCTGCTGCGAGGTTTGCGACTTTTCGGCATTTCCGTCTTCGTCAGTATCGGCACCTATCTGGCACAACAATGGACGGGAGAAAAGTGCTTTATTCTGCTGGGCGTTTTGCATTGCTTAGCCATAATCACCCTCTCCTATGCTCTCCTTCGCTTGCTTTTGGACGGAACCTTTACGTTGGTACGCAAAAAAAAGAAGGTGTCCGAACGGCTCGAACGGTGGATGCACTTTGCCGTTTTTCTCCTTCTCGCCGTCGCACTGTTTATCGTGAACGAATTGTATAACGTCCGTTTTGTCGACGTTTTCGGCACCCAACACTTAACCATCGCCTACAATCACGACTGGCGAGGACTGTTTTTCTATGAACAAAGTTGGTGGACGGCGGATTATTTTCCGTTGTTTCCTTTTATTTCTTTCTTTTTCTTCGGGGCGTCTTTATCGAGCGTACTGTACCCGAAGAAAAAAAGTCTGCTACCGCGTTTGGACGGCAAATGGCATGCGGTATTTTCCTTTCCCGGTCGGTATTCCCTATGGATTTACCTACTCGGGCAAGTGGTAGCCATCGGCATTTGCTTCCTTTTGACGACGATACTTTTATAACGGAGGTTTTCTATGAACGTTTTAGTGATAGACGGACAGGGCGGCAAGCTCGGCAAACTGCTTTGTGAAGAAATCAAAAAAGCCTTACCGACGATAACGATTACCGCCGTCGGTACCAATGCCGCAGCCACTTCTGCCATGCAGAAGGGCGGTGCCGACCGAGTCGCCACCGGAGAAAACCCCGTCGTCGTCGCCTGCCGCAAAGCGAGCGTGATCGTCGGGCCGATTGGCATCGTCATCGCCGATGCTCTGCTCGGCGAAATCACGCCCACCATCGCTCACGCTATCGGCTCCTCCGACGCCAAGAAAATTTTGATTCCTCTCAATCAATGCAACAATATCGTCGCCGGCACAAAGAATATCCCTTTTGCCGACATTATTCAAGATGCCGTTGCCACCCTAAAAGAACTCTGCGAGGCGTAGTATGGCTGTACGTTTGACAGGAAGCGAAAGCGAAGAACAACAAGCCTTGTTTCAATGGGCGACCTTGATGACGGGACGCTATCCCGAACTGGAACTCCTCTATCACGTGCCGAACGGCGGTGCAAGGAATCCCGCTACCGCAGGACGATTAAAAGCCGAAGGCGTCAAAGCCGGCGTCCCCGACGTTTGCCTACCCGTCCCGAGAGGTATCTATCATGGATTATATATCGAAATGAAAGTCAAACCGAATCGCCCCACCAAAGACCAACTGCACTGGTTGGAACTTCTTTCCCGACAAGGTCATAAAACCGCCGTCTGTTATAGCTGGAAAGAAGCCTCTGCCCTTTTAGAAAAATATCTCGCCCTCCAATCGGGCGAGATACTCGAATGATTTGTTGAAAAATAAGATTCGGAGAAGGAACCCTTTTTAGGAAAAAAGGTTATCCTCCTCCGAACCTCCTCTTTCCGGAATCTTTTTATTTTTTTAGGTTTTGCGGAGAGGAACCCTTTTTGAAAAAAGGTTTTCCTCTCCGCACCTCTCTTTCCAAAAACTTTTACTGCTTGTTTTGTACGTATTTTATCCCCTTCGCTACACGCTACCATGAAGACAATCCCAAATTATAACGTGGTATAACACACCTCTCAAAGGAGAGAAGCGCCGTTTTCACACAATGCGCCAAGCCTCAGAAAAAAACAATGGAGATGCACCCAAGTCAATGAAGGAATAGCACACCTTTCAAAGGAGAGAAAAGTTATCCCCACACAGTGCGCCAAGCCTCAGGCAAAAGAAAACCTTTGGGGATGCACCAAAGTCAATAAAGGAATAGCACACCTTTCAAAGGAGAAAGTCGCTATCCCCACCCGATGGGTCAAGCGTCACGCTTGCAAGCCTCAGGCAAAAGAAAACCTTTGGGGATGCACCAAAGTCAATAAAGGAATAGCACACCTTTCAAAGGAGAAAGTCGCTATCCCAACCCGATGGGTCAAGCCTCAGGCTTGACGTAAAGACCTACCGTTTATTGCAAATATTTATGATGTATTAGCTATTATAAGGGAAAAAGAGCGGGCAGAGTGCAGGTATTTTTTGGGAAGCCAAGCGAAGCTGTACCGTCGTACTGCGAGAGCGGTTTCGCAAAAGTCCGCAAAACTAAATTTACATATCCTCTTATTGTTATAGATAATAACTTATTTTTTGATAAAAGAAAATACTTGTTTTGCGGACGTAAAGACCTGTGCTATGCACGCTCGTCTATCGTTGAATTCTGCCGCTGCCGTCACCTAGTGCAAGCTTGTTGACTTCGGCTACGGTAACTCGGTTAAAGTCTCCTTCTATACTTTGTTTCAATGCGGATGCGGCGATACCGAAATTGATTGCCTGTTCGTCGTTTTGTCCCGACGCCAAAGCGTAAATAAGTCCCGCCGAAAAGCTGTCGCCGCCGCCCACTCTGTCGATTAAGTCCAGTTCGTACCGACGGCTTCTGACCGCACCTTTTTTGCTGCACAAAAGTCCCGACCAGCCGTTTTTACTTGCCGAAAAACTTTCCCGCAAGGTAAATGCGACATGGGACAAAGCGGGGAAAGTCGCCATTACTTTTCGTCCCAAAGCGATATAACCGTTTTCGGAAAGCTTGCCGCCTTCGATATCGGTGCCGTCCGCTTTCAAGCCGAACACGTCGGAAACGTCTTCTTCGTTGGCGATCAACACGTCGGTATACGACATACATTCGGTCATTACCCGTTTAGCCGCCTCTTTCGACCAAAGCTTTTTTCGATAATTCAAATCGCAAGACACCACCAATCCTTTTAACTGGGCTTCCTTCATCAACTCGACGGTAAGGTCGGCGAGCTCGGGGCAGAGTGCCGGCGTAATGCCCGACACGTGGAACCAACCGGCACCGGCAAAAAGTTTATCCTTGTCGATTTCCTCTTTTCGCAACGTAGTGATACTGCTGCCCGCTCTATCGTACAAGCAAGTACTTGCCCGCTGTGAGGCACCTTTCTCGGTAAAATAGATACCCATTCTGGCACCTCCGCGCACAATGCAGGAAACATCGACGCCTTCTCCGCGTAATTCCTTAAAACACTTTTCTCCCACAGCATTGTCGGGCAACTTGGTTAGGTAGGTAGATTCCGCTCCGAACCTTGCCAAAGATACGGCGACGTTGGCTTCGCTCCCGCCGAAAAAAGCGTCATAGCGATCCGCTTGATCGATACGCTTAAACCCTTCGGGTTGCAAACGTAACATAATTTCACCAAAAGTAATAAATTTCATAGCTAAAAACTCCTTTTGAATTTTTCGTTATTATTATAGCAAGACGAAAGAATTTTTGCAAGACGGAAATGCATCTTGCTTTTTTTATTTTTTTATATTACAATAGAACCATAAAGAATTTTTTTCTACAAGGAGATAATTTATGGAAAGAACTCGTTGGTACAAAGACGCCGTCATGTATCAGATTTATCCCCGTAGCTTTTGCGACAGTAACGGAGACGGAATCGGAGACATCCGAGGCATTATTTCAAAACTCGACTACTTGCAGGACTTAGGAATCACCTGCGTATGGCTTTCGCCCTGCTACAAATCCCCGAACGACGATAACGGCTACGACATCAGTAACTATCGTGATATTATGGATGAATTCGGCACGCTGGACGACTGGCAAGAAATGATTGACGGTATGCACAAACGCGGTATCAAACTGGTCATGGACTTGGTCGTCAACCACACCAGTGACGAACATGCGTGGTTCAAACAGTCCCGTTCTTCCAAAGACAATCCCTATCGGGATTATTACGTTTGGCGAAAAGGCAGAGGCAAGGACGGCAAGAAACCGCCGAACAACTGGTCGTCCCGTTTTTCGGGTTCGGCTTGGGAATACGACGAAACCACCGGAGAATTCTATCTGCACTTATTCAGCAAAAAGCAACCCGACCTCAACTGGGACAATCCGAAAGTCCGTCAAGAGGTCGCCGACATCTGTAACTATTGGTTTGAAAAAGGGGTGGACGGTTTCCGTTGCGACGTCATCATTTATATATCCAAAAAAGAAGGTCTGCCCGACGGAAAATTCAATCCCATTCTTTGCGGGGACGAACACTTCGTCATCGGACCGCACTACCACGAATACATTCACGAACTCTACGAAAAAAGCTGGTCTCACTATGACTGCATGACGGTCGGCGAAGGGCAAGGCATCAAGCGGAAAGACGCCGAATCCATGGTAGACGAATCTCGTGAAGAACTGGACGCCATTTTCACGTTCGAACATCAGGAAAGCGATGCTTTTCTGACCGTCGTACCCCGTCCGTTCAAGCTCTCTCGCTTAAAGAAAATCCTAAATAATTGGCAACAACTCCCCGACACCTGTTGGAACAGTCTTTTCTTGGAAAACCACGACTATTCACGCTCTATTCCTCGTTTTGGGAAACCCGAATACAGAAAACAGGTAGCCAAAATGCTTGCTGTCGTTATGCAATGTCAAAAAGGAACGCCTTACGTTTATCAAGGACAGGAAATCGGCATGTCCAATATCGAAGGCTTGGACAGAAGTCAATACAAGGATATCGTTTCCATCAACGTCTACGACCTCGCCAAAAAGATTTTTCCGCCGCTTATCCCCGTCGTCAAGTGGGCGTTACGCAAGCGTGCTCGTGACAATGCCCGCACGCCGATGCAGTGGTCTGCCGAGCCGAATGCCGGCTTTACCTCGGGCGAACCTTGGATGATGGTCAATCCGAATTACACCGCCGTCAACGTCGCCGAACAACAAGCCGATCCCGACTCGATTTTGAACTTTTACAAGAAGATGATTGCCTTCCGCAAAGGTAACGAAATCATCCGTTACGGCACCTTCGTAGAATACTTCCCCAAAAGCAATAAGATCTTCTGCTATGAACGGAATTATAACGGCAAACGTATCTTCGTCGTGGGAAGTTTTTCCGATAAACCCGTTGCGTTCCGCCTGCCCGAAGGATATACCTTCTTTTCCGCCACCCTCGCTCTCGCCAATTATCCCGATACCCCCGCTACCCTCTCCGCACGTACCCTTCGCCCCTACGAAGCGTTCATCTACGAGGTAGAATAGT
Organism: Christensenella sp. UBA1782; assembly: GCA_002315475.1. Taxonomy (GTDB): domain Bacteria; phylum Bacillota; class Clostridia; order Christensenellales; family DTU072; genus CAG-1782. The sequence continues at coordinate 27,948 of DCGI01000055.1, forward strand.
TTTGAATAATAGAATTCGGGGAAGAAACCCTTTTTTCAAAAAGGGTTTCTTCTCCGAACCCCATCTTCCCAAAAACTTTTACCGCTTGTTCTATAAACTCTCCCCTTCGGAATTTTTTTCTTGCACTTATTCTCTTTTCCCCGCAAGGGGGATTTTGGGGAGCGCAAGCCCCCAAAACTATACCGTCCTTTCCTTTGGCGTC
>DCGI01000074.1 GCA_002315475.1 Christensenella sp. UBA1782
AGAAACGTTCTTCAACTTTTCTTTCAACTTCTGCATGTATTGCCTCCTTACATTTTTTATCGTTTCACGATTTATATGTAAATTTGTCGATTATTCGATTATATGTTATTAGTATAAAACTCTTGAATCCGCTTGTCAACGATTTTTTTATAAAATAATAAATATTTTTTTATGTTATATATCAATATATACCGTAATCGGCAATACGACCTCGTAGATGCCGTCCTTTTTTCCAAAACAACTTAAAAATTACCTAAAATTTTCTTAAAGTAGTGAAATCCTCTTCCTTTTTTTTCAAAAAAAGGTTATAATATGGGCATCCTTAAAAAGGAAAAAAATATACGTTTTTTGAGGTTTTATGTTAAAACAAGAAGTCGGGCAGAGATTCCTAATTTGCAGAAAAGAGCTAAAACTTTCCCAGAAAGCCGTCGCCGATAAATTGGGTACAGCACAACCGGTTTATCAGAGATTCGAAAAAGGCGTCTACGAATGTAATTATACGCAGCTGTTAAAACTCAGTGAAATTTTTGACGTTTCGGTAGACTACCTTCTCGGGAAAAAAGAAGAAAGACGCTGATTTTTTTCAAACTCTCTCTCGAATCGTACCTTCATGCAGTAAACGAATACAATAAAAGCCTTCTTTTGAAAGGCTATTATTCTTTTTCTCTTTCTGAATACACTTACAATATAAAAACCATACGAAGCCGTATGGTTTTTCTTTCGGATAATAGTGCCCTTCGCCCCATCTCGAAGGGAATTACGGTTGATCAGGAATTTCCTTTTCGCTTTGTTTTTGACGGGCGATGATTTTATTTAAGGGGAACGTTTTGACTTCGACGCCGCCGTCGGATTGCGTAAAGCGGACGGTGACTTCCTGCCGAAGAATGTCGTTGGCGATGACCGTTCCGTCCCCGTTCGGCGTGCGAGCGGTAGAGTTGAGTTTGGGCATCTTGCTGTACATTTCTTGATAATAATCGTTTTCAAATTTCAAACAGCACATCAATTTTCCGCAGCACCCGCTGATTTTTTGCGGGTTTAGGCTCAGTCCTTGAATTTTTGCCATTTTGATCGTTACCTTATCGAAATCGTGCAAATAGGTGGTACAGCAGCAAGGTCTTCCGCACTGTGCCAAAGCACCTTGCAGTTTGATTTCGTCCCGCTCGTAAATCTGTCGCAACTCGATGCGGACGTGGAACGCCGAAGCCAAATCCTTAACCAACTCCCGAAAGTCCACCCTGCCGGCGGCGGTGAAATAGACGATGAGTTTTTGACGGTCGAAGGTATACTCCGCTTCCACGATTTTCATATCCAACCCTCGACTTTTTGCCTTTTCGACCGAAATACGCATAAATTCGTTCCGCTTGGCGAGGTTTTCCGCCTGCTTTTTGTCGTCTTCCGGGGTGGCTTTCCGAGAAACCTCTTTTAACGGCAAAACCAACTCGGAATCGTCCGCCATTCTGTTGGGTATGGCGACGGTACCGTATTCCAAACCGCGTGCCGTTTCGCAAATAACGCCGTCCCCTTCCCGAAAAGTTATATCTTTCGGCGAAAAATAATACGTTTTCCCCGTATCTCTGAATTTCACACCGACTATCATTTTTTCTGCCATTTGTATCTTGCCTCCAATATTCCGAACAGTACGCCGTTCGCCACGTTGGCGACGTTCACGTAAAAGTTCAGTTGTTCTCTTGCTTTTTGTATGGCTTCCAGAGCCATTGCCAAACCCGCTGCCGTAAAGCCGGACGAAACCCGCATCAGGTCGTTTTCTCTCCCCACCGTACACGTACTCGCCGTACTGCCGAGAAGAAGTTTCATCGCATCGCTTAAAAGGATTTCCATAAAATCCAAAGTCATGCCTATATTGTCTTTGGTAAAGTTCTCTCCCACCGCGTATTGAGCGATTTGCGAGGACTTTTTGAGCTGCATCATCATAAGAAACACTTGCTCGAAGCGGTCGCGGTAGTCCCCGCCCTGCGAAAACAAGCGTGCCTTCGTCAGATTGCCCATGCCGTATGCCGCCGAAAGGCTTGCCGTATCGTAGTCCGTTCCGTCTTCCGTCAGCTCCGTCAAAATGTCCTCCGACGAAAGGGTATCGAGCAATAACTTCTTTCCCCTCGAACGTATGGTCGCCAGTAGTCCGCTTTCTCCCGACGCACCCAATAAAAACGTAACGTGCGGCGGCGGTTCTTCAAAGGTTTTTAACAGTTTGTTTTGACAAACCACGTTGAGTTTATCGGCGTTTTCGATGATAAAAACCTTTTTATCCCCCTGAATCGGCTTGACTTCGACACGCTCCAACATCGGTTCGACGTCCTCTTTGACTTTCATTTTGCCGCCGTCTCCCCAAAAGACGTCGGGATGACTGCCTTCGGCAATACTTTGACAGGTGGCACATTCGCAACAAATCGTCGGACAAAAACACGCAAGCGAAGCGAAATACAAAAAGGAAGAAACCAGCTCGCTATCCTCACCGATAACGATGTAGGCGTGTCCCAAACCTTTCCGCAAGTCCTCTTGAAATCTCTTCCAGGCACTGTTTTTCCGTACGATTTCTATGTTCATCGAATCAACCCTCTCGAACGCAACGCGTCAATGATTCTCTCCGAAGTAACGTTTTTATCCCAATCGGTACGAATACATAAAAACCTATCGTTTTTCCGAGCGAGCTCTTGATAGCCTTCGTATACTTTTAAGTGGAAAGCATCGGCTTCCTGCTCGATTCTGTCGTTCGCCACGACGTCCCCTTTTTGCCGACGCCACGATTCCAACGGATTCATATCCAAAAAAACGACGGCTTCGGGCATACAGTTTTGTACGGCGTAGGAATTCAAATCGTAAATAAACTTTTCGCCCAGTCCTCTCGCATACGCCTGATACGCCAAAGAACTGTCGATATAGCGGTCGCATATCACGATTTTTCCCGCCCGCAAAGAAGGTAATATCAAGTTATCGATATGGTCGCAACGTGCCGCCGCAAAAAGGGCGGCTTCGGTTTCGGCACCCATTTCGTTCGTTAAAATCATTTGTCGAATTTTTTCGGCAAGAGGTGTCCCGCCCGGTTCTCGGGTAAAAACCGCCTCCTGTCCCGTCTCCGCCAAATACTTTTTCAAAAAGGTCAGTTGGGTACTTTTGCCTACCCCTTCTCCGCCTTCAAACGCAATAAAACCTTTCATGTACTTCTCCGTATTGTATTGTATCATAATTTCGCACTTCTCGCAAGTACCGAATCCGAAAAATGCGACGGTTCCCGTCCCTACTCGCTTTCACCCGTATAAATAAAGACGTTTCCGTCCTGCAAGCCGAACCGACCGTTCGGATGTTCTTCCAAAATCCGAATCTTCTCGGCGGTCAGCACTTCGTGCGAATAACAGAGCGGCACGCCGGGCGGATACAACCCGACTTCAAAATAAAGGGGTTTCCCTTCCGCCTCCCGCAGAGGCACCATTTGCCACCTTCCTCCGAAAGTCAATAACGTAACGTCCTTGTGTTCGGTATAATATTTTTTATCGGCTTCGAAAGGGGTAAGGGTGGAGAGGTCGAGCGAAGCAAACGCCCGTAACAGGTCGGGAAGCGCATGATAATTGTTGCAGGTCAAGATGTATACGACCTTGTTTTCTTCGCTCATTTCGGCGACGAATCCCGCCCGCTCTACGGCAAGCATAACGTCCCTTCCTTCGAAGGGGGAGGATACGACGAGACGCGTCTTGTCGTCCCTTGCGACCACCTCAAACGGCTTGGGCAGTTTCTCGGTAAATTCCTTTACGGCATCCAACATTTCATCGTATATTTTCGGGTACTCGTCCGCTTTCTCGAACGCCTTTTCTACGGAGCAAATGACGGCATGATTGGGAGACGTGCTGTGCAAAAGTTTCTTTGCCAAAATCCCCCCCGCCACGTATTCTTTCTTCTTCACCAAAAGGGCACTCCCCGCCGTCATGACGGGCAAGGTCTTATGTAGACTATGGATAACCAAATCGGCATATTCGGTAGCCGAATCGGGCAATTTATCCGAGAAAATAAAATGACTTCCGTGCGATGCGTCGACAAGTACGTCGATACCTTTTTTATGCAGAATATCGCATAGAACGGCGAGATTTTTACACGCTCCGAAATAGTCGGGACTGGTCACGACGGCCGTCTTGACGTCGGCGGGAATGACGGTGTTTTCATCCACTTCGTCGACGTGATAAGCTTCTTTGCAGAACAACCGCATCGCATTAAAAATCGAGATATGCAGCTTGCCGATCAGTAAGAATTTTCCTCTGTCTTTGGTGATAAAAATCGCTTGATAAACGCTGTTCGTCGCACCGAAGGCAGAAAGAAAACAAGCCTCCGTTTTGTAGACGGAAGCTATGTTTTTTTCTAAATCCGAAATGCCGCCCTGCGGACTCAACAGGTTGTCGTTATAGTCCAATTCGGTCACGTCGCAAGCAAGGATATTCTCGGGGAGAATCCCGCAATGTCCGGGCATGTGAAATCGAATTTTATCGGCGTTTTTTATAGTGTTTTCGTACAGACTCATTTGCGCGGTTTCATGGTCGGGAAGAGAAGCACGTCACGAATGGACGCATTGTCGGTGAGCACCATCACCATACGATCGATACCGATACCCAGTCCTCCCGTCGGAGGCATACCGTATTCCAAAGCGTTCACGAAGTCCTCGTCCATAAATTGCGCCTCGTCGTCGCCTTTGGCTCTCTCTTTGGCTTGTTGCTCGAATCTGCCTCTTTGGTCGATAGGATCGTTTAATTCGCTGAAAGCGTTACCCATTTCGCTTGCCATCATGAAGCACTCAAACCGTTCGGTAAGACGCTTGTCGGAAGGCTTCCTCTTGGCGAGCGGACTGACTTCGACGGGGTAGTCGATGATGAAAATCGGTTGAATCAGTTTTTCTTCCACCTTTTGGTCGAACACTTCGTACAGGGCTTTTCCCCAGCTTTCGCCGTCCTCGATGTCCACGCCGATTTTTTTCGCCTGTGCAATCAAGTCTTCGGTCGTCCCTTCGGCAAAGTCGATGCCGGTGTACTTTTTGACGGCGTCCTGCATGGTCATACGCGGCCACTTTTCGCCGAAGTGCAAAACCGTCCCTTGGAAAGTAACGTCGGTGGTATGCAAAACTTCTTGTGCGCAATAGCGGAACAAACCTTCGGTGATGTCCATCATATCGTTATAGTCGGCGTAAGCTTGGTATAATTCGATGGTGGTAAACTCGGGGTTGTGTTTTAAGTCCATGCCTTCGTTCCGGAAAATACGACCGATTTCAAAGACTTTATCAAAGCCGCCGACAATCAACCGCTTCAAATACAATTCGGTAGCGATACGCATATACATATCAATATCGAGAGCGTTGTGGTGGGTGATAAACGGACGGGCGTTGGCACCGCCGGGAATACTGTTCAAGACAGGGGTTTCCACCTCGATAAAGCCGATTCTTTCCATGTAAGCACGCACGCAGGAGATGATCTTGCTACGCTTCACAAACGTGTCCATAACTTCGGGATTGGCGATCAAGTCCACGTACCGTTGACGATACCGCAAGTCGGTATTGGTGAGACCGTGAAACTTTTCCGGAAGGGGATGGAGGGATTTCGAAAGAAGCACGATTTTTTTCGCCCGAAGGGTGGTTTCGCCCGTTTCGGTCTTGAAAACCGTACCTTCCACGCCGATAATATCGCCGATATCCCACTTCTTAAAGCCGGCGTATTCTTCTTCGCCCACTTCGTCGCGACGGAAATAGACCTGTAATTGCTTTCCGCCGTCCGCAATATGCCCGAAACTGGCTTTTCCCATGATACGACGGGAAATCATTCTGCCTGCCACCGAAACCGTTTTTTCGTTATAATTATCAAAATCCGCAAGGATTTCTTCGGCTCGGGCGGTACGGATGTACTTGGTGATCTCAAAAGGATCCTTGCCCGCTTCCACGAGATCGGACAATTTTTGACGCCGTACGGCGTCGATTTCACTCCATTCTTGTTCGTTTTCTAAATTCGTTTGTATGGTGTCTTCTGCCATTGTTTTTTCCTCTCTTTACTTGTTAATGGAAAGAATCTTTAAGTGCATATCTCCGCCCGGCGTCTTGGCTACCACTCTTTCGCCGACGGTATGTCCGACGAGAGCCTTGCCGATGGGACTGAGATCGCTGATTTTTCCTTGACGGCTGTCCGCTTCCAAACTGGAAACCACCTGTAATTGCATTTCTTCCCCTTCGTCTTCATCCAATACGACGATGGCGTTTCCGATGCCGACGTGGTCGGTCGTAATTTCGCTGTCGTCGATGATTTCCACCAAAGAAAGGGTATCTTCCAAACGGGCGATTTCGGCTTCGTTGGCGACCTGTGCGTCTTTTGCCGCCGAATATTCGGCGTTTTCGCTCAAGTCCCCGAACTCCTTGGCGTGCTTGATGGCATCGGAGATTTCACTGCGACGGGTTGTTCTCAATTGATCCAATTTGGCATTCATTTCATCATATTTTTTTTGCGTAAGTTGTATTTTATCCATAATAATCTATCTCCTTATTATTAAAAAAGCTGATTATTTTATGAATTCAAAATAATCAGCATATCGAACTTTGTTAAGACGAAAAAGAGTTATTTCTTACTCACCTTTGAATGCGAGAAGTCCCATGATTCTTGCACGCTTAATGGCTACGGCAAGGTCTCTTTGGTGCTTAACGCAAACACCGGAAGTTCTCCGCGGAATAATCTTTCCGTTTTCGGCAACGAAACGGGGACGACGTTCTCCGTTACGGTCGAAGCCCTTATCGTTGTTCTTTTCAATATCCTTTACCAAAGCGATATAATCGACTTCGTCGATTTTAGCTACGCAGAAAGGACATACTTTCTTTTTGGGCGCACGCTTAAACGTAGTCGCGGCAACCCCTTTATTTTCTTTAATCATTTTACCTCCGAATATTAGAAGGGCATATCATCATCGCCCTCGATGGGTTTGAGATCGGCGACTTTGGCAGATGCTACCTTGGGGGTAGATGCTTCGGGAAGTTCGTTCACGTCGTCGCTCTTGGTGCTTAAAAATTGCACTTCGTCGGCTACGATTTCTACCGAATATCTCTTCGTACCGTCACTGGTCTCATAGCTTTTGTTCTGAATGGAACCGCAAATACCTACTTTGCTGCCTTTGCGCAAATACTTGCCGCAGTTTTCCGCCATAGCTCTCCAACAAATAACCGAGAAAAAGTCCGTCTCTTTCGAGCCGTAGCGACGGCTGACGGCAAGAGTAAACTTACAATTCACAAGGTCGTTTGCGGTAGTGGTGAGTTCGGGATCTTTGGTAAGATTTCCAATCATGAATACTCTGTTCATAGTTTTCCTCCGTTAAATTCTGGTGATCATTTGACGAACGATATCGTCACTGATACGCATTTGTCTTTCGATTTCGGCAGGAGCATCGGCGCCGGCAGTGAACTTAACCAAGACGTAATAGCCTTCGTTCTTCTTGTCGATAGGATAAGCAAACTTACGGTTTCCCCACTTATCCGTCGTATCGACCGTTCCGCCTAAGGACTCAATCAATTGATTGTATTTATCAATCTGAGCCTGCTTCGCTTCTTCGTCGAGATCTTTATCAATGATGTACAGTAATTGATATTGACTCATAAAAAACCTCCTTCTGGACTTTTGGCTACCCTTGTAACGAGGTAGCAAGGAATTTTCTCGAATTTTTCCGAGAATGTCTATATTATACATATAATTAGAAAAAAGTAAAGTGTTTTCGGTACAATTCTATAAAAACCGCCCAAAACTCTGTTTTTTACACGAAGTTCTTTCCCCTTTTACAAGAAAAACGAGGTTTCCCTCGTTTTTCCGTAATACCTTTATCTTTCTTCTCGGAAGTACGATAACCCGAGCGACGCCGGCGGCTGGGTTTCTCGTTTATTAATAAGACTCGTCACGATCAGCACAAGTATCGTCACCAAAAACGGAAGCATATTAATAATTTCCTTAATATAACTTTTTGTCCCGACGTTAATATAGTTCGGCACAATATACAAAGCGCCGAACACAATAGCACCGATGATGCCCAAATCGGGTTTCCAAACGGAAAAAATAACAAGTGCCACGGCGAGCCAACCGAAAGCATCAATGGCATATTGCCAACTACCGCCGACGTATCCCATAATATAGAATAATCCGCCCAATCCGGCAATGGCAGAACCGATGATGGTAAAAGCATATTTATATGCAATAACATTAATACCGGTAGCATCGGCAGTAGCGGGGTTTTCCCCGACTGCACGCAAACTCAGTCCGACTCTTGTCTTTTTCAGAACAACGGCGGCAATAATAGCAAGTGCTATCGCCAAATAAACCAACGTTCCATACGATAAAAACAATGTTTCAAACCAGTTCAAATCCGTCCCCGAAACAAATCCTTTATTAAAAAACTTGTTACTTGCCACGCTAAAATAAGAATTATCAATACTGCTCCCGATAAAGTTTGCCAAGCCGACGCCAAATGTCGTTATGGTAAGACCGGTTACATTTTGGTTACACCGTAAAGTCACGGTCATAATACTATAAAGTAATCCCATAAAACCGGCAAAAAGCAGCGCAAAAATAATGGGTACGATGACGGCTCCCCCGTACGTCATTTCGGACACATCGGATAAGGATTTTATATAAAGATACTCTCCGACAACACCGCCCAAAGCACCTACGCACATGGTCCCCGGAATACCGAGATTCAGGTGTCCGCTTTTTTCGGTCAATGTTTCTCCGGTAGAACCGAACAAAAACACCGTACTAAAATTGATCGCATTATGTAAAAACGTTAAAAACATTATGCTTTTTCCTCCCTTTCTGCGCTCTCCGTTGTCTTTTTTTCTTTCTTTTCCGGCGTTGCATTTTTATTTTTTACTCTGAATTTTACTTGATAATTGATAAAAAATTCGCAAGCAATAATGCAAAGCAAGAAGATTCCGACAATGATATTTTCAAATGCACTCGGTCCCAATTGATACACCGTATTGACTTGTGCTGCCCCTTGTTGCATAAAGACGACCAAAAATGCAGTCAATATCATGCCAAACGGATTAAAGTGTGCGAGCCAACTGACTAAAATGGCGGTAAATCCGCGTCCGCCCACGATATCGGCATAGACCGTAAAGTTTGTCCCGGCGACAAGAATCCATCCCATAATGCCGCAGAACAGTCCGGAAACTATCATGGTACGAATAATAACTTTCTTGACATAAATACCGATATATTTCGCCGTGTTCGTTGATTCTCCCACCACCGATATTTCATATCCATGTTTAGAATACCGTAAGTAAAAGAACATAAACAACGTTATTAAAACGACAATAATAATGTTCAAGAAATATTGTTGATTCATTATTTTGGGAAGATGTCCAAAGTTCAAGATGCCCAACACACCGGATCCGCTTGTCACCCAAATACTGATACAAAGACTTACCAAAGCAGCCGCCACGTAATTCATCATCAGAGTAAACAATGTTTCATTGGTATTAAACAACGCTTTAAATATGGCAGGAATCACCGCCCAAATAACGCTGGCGATCATGCTGCAAACCAACATCAACACAAGAAGAGCCCCTTCGGGAATCTCTCCACCCCAATAAAAAACGCAAGCGGCACCGGCAAGACAACCCACCAATGTTTGACCTTCCGCACCGATATTCCAAAAGTGCATTTTGAAGGCAGGTGTCAATGCAATGGCAATGCCTAATAATATCGCTATATTTTGAAAGAGCATCCAAATTCTTCTTTCCGTACCAAATGCGCCATTAAATAATTCTGCAAAAAATCCTCCAAAATCTTTACTGAAAATGCAGGAAAAACCGGCACAAAGCAACAGGCCGATAACACCGGCGCCTATTCTGATTACCCAACTTTTCCATTGCGGAATATCGGCACGCTTTATGATATGGACTAAAGGTTCTTTTTTCATTTTTTCATTCATAAGTTATTCCTCCGTTTTCGTCATAAGCAGTCCGAGTTCTTCTTTCTTGGCTTTTTTGCCTTCCACGATACCCGAAACCCTTCCGCTGCAAATAACAAGAATTCTATCACAAAGTGCCATCAAAACATCCAAATCCTCTCCGACGAAAATAACGGCAACGTTCTTTTGTTTTTGTTGATTTAACAAGTTATAAATAAGATAAGAGGAGTTAATATCCAATCCTCTGACGGGATACGCCGCCATCAAGACTTTCGGCGAGGAAGATATTTCCCGTCCTACCAACACTTTTTGGACATTACCACCCGAAAGTTTACGAACAGGCGTCATATCGCTCGGTGTCACGACTTCCAACTCGTCAATAATCTCATCGGCAAGAATCTTCGGCTTTTTACGATTGACGAAGATGGATTTTCCCTTTCGATAGCTCTTCAAAAGCATGTTATCGACGATACTCATGTTGCCGACGAGTCCCATGTTCAAACGGTCTTCGGGTACAAACGAAAGTTTGATACCCAACTCTCGAATTTCCAACGGCGTTTTGTGCTTCAAATCAATGATTTCGTCCTCATAGAACAAAATCTGTTCTTCATTGACGAGTTTTTCGATTTCCTTCTTTTTCATGCCCGTCAAGTCGACTTTTTTACCGTCCGGATAATGGAAAAATCCTTGTTTTGCCATTTCTTTGATTTGTTTCAACGTTTTATGGAAGAACGTGACCGGCTTATTCTTTTTGGGATTGTGGAAAATAATATCGCCCGATTCCGTTTTTTGCAAACCCGCAATACCTTCCAAAAGTTCTTTTTGTCCGTTTCCGGAAATACCGGCTATACCCAAAATTTCTCCGCCGTTGATGACGAACGAAACGTCGTCCACCGCTTTTCCGCCTTCCTTATTCATAATGGTAAGGTTCTTAATTTCTAACCGCGGTTTGGGATCGACGGGCTCGGGACGTTCTATATTCAGATCTATTTTTTTACCGACCATCATTTCGGTCAGCTCTTTTTCGTTCGTTTTCTTGGTTTCTACGGTGGCGATATGCTCCCCTTTCCGAAGGACGGCGACTCTGTCCGAAATTTCCATAACTTCGTTCAGCTTGTGGGTAATAATGATAATGGATTTGCCCGATTCTCGCATTTTGCGCAAAACGTCAAATAGTTTTTTGATTTCTTGCGGCGTCAGTACGGCGGTCGGCTCGTCCAAAATCAAAATGTCCGCCCCCCGATACAACACCTTTATTATCTCGACGGTCTGTTTCTCGGAAACGGACATATCGTATATTTTCTTACTTAAATCGATTTCAAAACCGTATTGGTCTGCGATTTGTTGCAAAACCTTGGCTCTGTTTTTTGTAAGATGACCGAACTTAAACGCTTTTCCGAGTTTTATAAACGGAAGTGCACCGATTTTGGCTAGATACTTTGCTTGGATTTTTTTCTTCTTTTCGTCGGAAACATCGGCAAGTTCTTTTTCCATCTTTTCTTTGATTTTTTTCGTTTCTTCCGTAACCGAATAGACGGGCATCTTCTCCCCCAAAATAATGTTATCGGCGGCGGTAAAAACGTCTACCAGCTTAAAGTGCTGATGAATCATACCTATTTTATAGGCAAACGCATCCTTGGGAGAACGAATCATAACCGGTTCACCGTTTACGAAAATTTCTCCTTCGTCCGGGAAATAGATACCGGAAATCATGTTCATAAGGGTGGTCTTTCCGCAACCGTTTTCTCCGAGTACCGAAAGAATTTCTCCCCTATAAACAGTCAAATTGACGTTCTTATTGGCAACAACTTCGCCGAACGTCTTGGTTATATTTTTTAATTCTATAGCAACGGGTTTTTTCACGCGTTGTACCTCCGAATCATACATAAATAAATAAAAAAGAGTTAGACGGAGAATACACTCCGTCTAACCGTTGTTTTTTTAGTGCTAAAACCTTATTTAATGGTAATTCCGTCAATATTAATATCAAAATAAGGAGCGGAACGGAATTTGGATTCTTCAAAGATTCCTGCTTCAATAACTTGTGTATCCGGCGTAAACGCTGCATCCGAATTAACATCAGCCATATAAGAATTAACGGTCTCACCACCATTCTTTGTGAACTTAGCGGTATCAAATACTTTGACCGTACCATCCATCAAATCCTTTTTCACTGCTTCAAGAGCTTCCGCCGTCCCTGCAGCCGCTACAGCCGTATTGATGTCGGAAAGTTCTACGGAACCATCTTCCAAACTTCCGGTCTTATCCGTTTCAATAGGGGTACCTTCCTTAGTGCAGGTAATAGCATATTTGTAGTAAGGAGCCCAATTGATTCTGGAAGAAACGATAAAGGTAGTGGGGCAGGATTTAACCGTACTGCCATTATACGAAACATTCGGTACGCCGGCAGTTTCGCAAGCGGAAGGAGCACCCATAGAATCGGCGTGTTGGCTAATTAAAATACAACCGTTTGTCATCAATACGTTTGCGGTTTCTCTTTCGGATTTTTCATCATACCAAGAGTTTGTAAATCTTACTTCCATCGTAACGGAAGGGCAAACCGATTTAGCACCGAGATAGAAAGCGGTATAACCGGATTTTACTTCAGCATAAGGCCAAGCACCGACATAACCGATTTTTGCGGTATTTGTAGTAACTTTCGTACCGTTTATGGTAGTACCGTTTGTAATCATCTCATTGATTTTCATGCCGGCAGCGACACCTGCAAGATAACGGCCTTCATAAATGGAGGCAAAAGCATTGTGATAGTTTGCAAGATTTTCGGTATGAGCTTTGGTACCGGTAGCATGGCAGAATTGAACATTCGGAAATTCTTTCGCAGCTTGAATGATATAGTCTTCATGACCGAAAGAATCGGCAAAAATAAATTTGCATCCTTGGTCTACTAAATCGCAAGCAGCGGTATAGCAGGTAGCATCTTCAGGAATGTTTCTCTTAATAATAATTTGACTATCCTTCAGATTCAATTCTTTGCAAGCAGATTTAAACGCTTCAATAAAGTTGTTATCGTACGTACTGTTTTCATCGTGCAAACAAATAAGACCGACCTTAAAGTCTTCATCGTTATCGGAGCAAGCGGTAAAGCAAGCTACACAGGCTACGGCAAGTACTACGGCAAGTACAAGCACTAACAATTTCTTCATTTTCATTTTTCTTTTACCTCCAATTTTTTATTTTTTATTTCGAAAAAATGAAATGCGTTTTTATTCGGCAAAGACAACCTTCCCGTCGTCGGTCAAAGCCGCCACCTTTGCCAGCGATTCTACCCGAATCCCCTGCTCGCGGAGTTGATTACCGCCGTTTTGATAAACCTTTTCGATGACGGCGCCGCATCCGACCAAAGTCGCTCCCGCTTGCTTGACCAAGTCGATAAGCCCGCGCAAAGCCTCCCCCGTCGCCAAAAAGTCATCTAAGATAAGAACTCTGTCTTCGGCTGTCAAATACTCCTTAGAAACAGAAATGTCATATACCGTTGCGTGTGTATATGACATTACTTTACTCGTATAGACTTCTTTCGATTGATTTTTAGTTTTTCCCTTCTTCGCAAAAAGTAACGGGACTTTCATTTCGTAGGCAGGGAAACAGGCTACCGCTATGCCCGAGGACTCTATGGTCAGAATTTTGGTTATTTTTTCTCCCGCAAAAAGCTCGGTAAACTCCTTCCCGATGGCGTGCATCAGTTCGCAGTCTATCCGATGATTCAAAAACCCGTCTACTTTCAGAATATCTCCGGGAAAAACTTTACCTTCCCGTACTATTTTTTCTTTCAGTAAATTCATGACCTTTTTCCTTTCTTGAAATGATAGTCTCAGTATACATAACTCGAAACAAGAATGTCAAACATTTTGTCGAATCATTTTCAAAAATTTTACCGTTTATTTACCGTTTATTTTTTTGCTCTCGTGCGTACGCGAATCCTTATTATACTAAAGATTATTCTCCGAACCTTTCGTTTTCGAGCATAAGGCACAAACAGTGATAGACGGGCAAATGCAGCTCCTGAATTTTATAAGTTTCTCTTTCTCCTACGGCTATCGTGACGTCGGAAAGAGCGGAAAGTTTGGATTCCTTTTCCCCCGTAAGCGATACGCAAACCAAACCGAGTGCCTTCGCAAGCGTGGCGGCAAGGACGCAATTTCTGCTGTTGCCCGAAGTGGAGATACAAAGGAGAACGTCTCCCGCTTTCGCCACCCCGAACAAAGACTGCGCAAAAGCACAATCGGGAGCGGCGTCGTTTCCGTAAGCGGAAAGCAAAGCCGAGTTTTCGTTCAAACAAAAAGCGGGCAAGGCACTTTCCAAGTGTTCGGTCAGATACAAACCGTTTTCGCCGAGTAAAGAAAGCTTAGCCGCCGTTTCCGCTTTTAACGGACGGGGCAGACAAAAACGCTTCCGAAGTTCTCCCACGATATGCCTTGCGTCGGAGTCGCTGCCGCCGTTTCCGCAGGTATACAGGGCATTGCCCTTTTGAAACGCCTCAAAAATCACTTGAAAAGCATTTTGGATGCTTTCACGATTCCGTCGCAGAACGGGATACCGTTCCAACGTGTTTTCCAATATCTGTCGGGTACTCTCTCGCATGATTACACCTCCATTGCGGCACTAATGGCGGCAAAGTCTCCTATGTTTTCGGACAAAACGGCAGGTACGACTCTGCAAACGGACGCCGTAAACGGCAAAGCTTCCTTTTGAATTTCTCGATACATGGCGGGATCGAGTAAATCGTGACTCCGCATATATACGCCGCCGATGACGATCACTTCGGGGTTCAGAACGTCCATCAAAACGGCAAGTCCCTTCCCGAGCATTTGCCCGCTCCGACGATAGATGGCTTTGCAGACGGTATCCCCTTCGCGGGCGAGTTCGGCGATCCGTTTCGCGGTGATTTCGCCTTGCGCCAAAGCACAGTGCGGATACTTTTTGACCGCTTCTTTTCCCAAATCGGCGATACCGCTTCCCGAACAGAAGCTCTCCCAACTCCCCTTTTTCCCGTAGTGGACGGTACCTTGCAGGGACATCCGAACGTGTCCCACCTCGCCGGCGTTCCCGTTCGTCCCCGAATAGAGTTTTCCGTTCAAAATAAGTCCTGCACCGAAACCGGTACCGAACGTCAAAAAAATCATATTTTGACTGTTCCTTCCCCCGCCGAAATGCCATTCGGCAAGAGCGGACGCATTGGCGTCGTTCAAAAGTTTGGCACGACATCCCGTTTTCTCTTCAAAGAACCGTACGATTTCCACGTGTTCCCAACCCGGCAAATTGGGAGGACCCAACACAATGCCTTTGCTTTCGTCCAAAGGACCGCCGCAACTGATACCGATATTGCCTTGACCGTACTTTTCCTTCATCGGTGCCAGCAACGCGTACAACTTGTCGAGAACGCCGTCCGGATTATTCTTCGGGGTGGGAAAAGCCTGTTTTTCCAAAATGGAAATGCCCTCTCCCACTTGCGCCGCGGTAACGGCACACTTGGTACCGCCTATATCGATTCCGTAATAAATCATAATGAACCTCGATTACAATAAATAGTTTTTCTTATCCCGTACTTTTTGTGCAAAAACGGGAAGCCACATACCACCCTGTACGGTACGAGCGTACATTTCCCGTCGGCGGTTGCTTTGCAAGGTAAACGACGGAGCAACCGTTTCGATTAAGTCGGCGTACGGCCGGCGGGTGGGGGTTTCCTGCAGCCGCCTGACTAAGGTTTCGCTGTAAGCACGCAAAGCGGAATCGTCCCCGCAAAGGACGCTCGCCCAAATCTGCCAATCGGTCTTGCAATAGGTGTGCCGACTGTCCATCGGCAAGCCGTAACGATTCAGTTTCGTTCGGTAATAGTCGCTCTCCCGTTGCCAAATCTTTTCGCCGAATAGATTTAAGCGGAAAATCTTATCCCATACCAAATTGTACTTGACGCCCCAACCGTCTTCCTCGTCCGTAATCAGCGCAAGCCTATCCCCTCTATCCGCTTGCTTTAGCAGTTCTTCGGCATACCGTTTTGCCGCGTTCAGATACCCGTTCCCGCTGTTTTCGGAAAGTTTATTACATAGCAAACCCCAAAGTGCGACGGCGGAAACGCTTTTTACGGCAAGGTTTACGTTCTTAGGCAGTTTTCCGCCGAAGTCGTCGGTAGAAAGTTGGGTTTCCAAATCGATTCCTTTCCGCACCAAATAATCCGCCCAACGGGAAAGCAAGTCGAAGTTTTCTCGGACGAAATCTTCATCCCCCGTTTCGTTATAGTAACACGCCGTCAATATCAACATATTTCCGCTTTCTTCTACGGGCATTTGCAAAGCGTAGGAGAACAAATCGTCGTTCTCCAACGTGAAAATGGGAGGCTTTTTATCGGCAAGTTTTTTGCGATCGTATTCCCTCCGCAAGCCGTACACCTGCCCCATGACGTAGGGATACCTCCCGCAATCGTGCGGAGCGAAATCGTACTTCCACGCCTTACTGCGGGCAAAGGTGAAAACGGGTAAAAGCATGGCTTTCAATAAAACGGGATTTTCCGCCAAAAACAAAGGGGCGGAAGGATAGGTCACGTCAACGGTGGCACAACAGCCGTTACTGGAACATTCCTTCGAAATCAGTACCGGTTGTCCGTCCGCCGAAATCAATTTATGTCCCCCAAGTACCTGCCGATAAGAAGCCACGAGGAGGGTGTAATAATCCTCTCCGTATTTCTCTCGAATCCCTTGATAGGCGTCTTCTTCTTGCTTGCACAAAGCGATCGTTTCGTCGTGTTCTCGATAAGCGGAACGGATAGCCTCGTTACTATCGTCGTAAAACTCTCTCCAATATCCTCTGACGTTTTTGCCGAAATACTCCATTGCGTACCCGTCGTCCCAACCGAAAACGAAATAGAATTTTTCTTCTTCGAGAACCGACAGTTTTTTGGTCAATACCAAACTTTTTCGGAACGAACCTTCGGTGCGGATTTCGGCTTCGCCGCCCAAATAAACATAACCCCAATCGGCTTCCACCGTATCGCCCGATTCGGCAAGAGGCGTCTGCCGTTTCCTGCCGATTTTTCCGATAAAAAATTCTTTTCCGACGGCAACGGCGCAAACGGATTTTTTCCATCCTCTGTACACCATGCGTTCCCCTACCGAAAAAAGCACTTCGACCTCGTGCCGCAAGCCGTCCACACTCTTAACGAGAACGTCCACGTACGAAATCGGACGGGAAAGCAGTTTCAAATCCTTCAAAAGACAGGGCGTGGTAAAGGTAACGACGAGCTCTATCGCATCGTCCGAAAAGGTGTATCTCGTGGCAGTCAGTTCCGCTTCGACTTTCTTCTGGCGTAGTACCGCACGGCACCCTTTCCCGCCGAGAAAACGTTTCTTTTTTCCGTCCACGCATATATACCCGTAAAAGGGTTTTTCTTTCCCCGTCCACATGCAAACGGGCGAGGAAAGCACGTCGCTCGGACTCCATAACGAAAACAGAGGATCGAGCGGTATCAAAGGATAACTCGGCAGTCGTATTTCTTGCATCGTTCTTGTTCCTTTTTTCTTTAATTGACACCGAACAAAAGGTCTTCGTACGTCGGCACCGGCCAGTACTTTTTCGCACACAACAGTTCGGCGGAGTCTATCGTCGTACGCAAGGCGTCCATCGCGGGGATGACGGTATTACGATAGGTTTCGGCACGCTTCTGAAAATCGGTAATTTTCTCGGTATGGGTAATCGTTTCTTCCAGTTTGGATTCCCTTTCCATGCCTTCATTGTATAACGACAATAGCTTTTCCAGTACGGTGTTTTTATCGGGCAAGCCTCTCAGCTTTAAGGCGTTTGCCGTATCCGCCAGTTCTTTGACGTAGGCATAGATTGCGGGCAGAAAAAGCTCTTTCGTCATGTCCATCATGGTCAAAGCTTCTATATGCAGAATATTGCAATAATTCTCGATCAAAATCTCCTCTCTCGATTCCATTTCCGCTCGACTGAGAACGCCGTGTTTCTCAAAGAGCGCCACGTTTTCTTCCTTCGTAAAATACGGCAAAGCGTCCACCGTGGAAGGCAGATTCAACAGTCCCAGTTTCTCCGACGTCTTCACCCAGTCTTCCGAGTAGCCGTTGCCGTTAAAGATGATTCTTTTATGTTTCTGCATCACCTCTCGGACGATGGCTATCACCGATCCCGCCAAGTCGTTTTTGTCCAACTTTTCGGCAAAGAGAGAAAGCTCCTCGGCTACGATGGTGTTGATGGTGACGTTGACGTCGGCGGTGGAAAACGCCGAACCGAGCATACGGAATTCAAACTTGTTTCCGGTGAAAGCAAACGGCGAAGTACGGTTGCGGTCGGTGGAGTCTTTGCTGAAACGCGGCAAACACTTGACGCCGATTTCGATTTCGCAATTCGCCCGCTCGCTGAAATTCTTGCCCTTTTCGATGGCGGACAGAATACCCGTCAGCTCGTCGCCCAAGAAGATGGACAGAATGGCGGGCGGTGCCTCCGCCATGCCTAAGCGAAGATCGTTTCCCGCACTCGCACAGGAAATGCGTAACAAATCCTGATGTTTGTCTACCGCCGAAATAACGGCGGAAAGCATCAGTAAAAAGAGCATATTGTCGCAGGGATTTTCACCCGGATCGAGCAAGTTGACGCCGGTGTCCGTCTGTAAAGACCAGTTATTGTGTTTACCGCTACCCGTCGTCGTGGCAAAGGGTTTTTCGTGCAGAAGACAGGTCAAACCGTGTCGGGTGGCGATCTTCTTCATCAACTCCATGATGATTTGATTATGATCGGTGGCGACGTTGGTATCGGTATAGATGACCGCCAATTCGTGCTGAGACGGTGCCGCTTCGTTATGTTTGGTCTTGGCGTATACGCCGAGTTTCCATAGTTCGGCATCCAATTCTTTCATGTACGAAACCACACGAGGTTTGACCACGCCGAAGTAGTGGTCTCCGAGCTCCTGTCCTTTGGGACTCCTTGCGCCGAAAAGGGTTCTGCCGCAGAAAACGAGGTCGGGACGCTTTTCGAATAAATTTTTGTCGATTAAAAAATATTCCTGTTCGGGCCCCGCCATCGGAATCACTTTTTTGACGTCGGTCTTGCCGAAGATGTGTAAAACCTTGACGGCGACTTTGCTGAGGTCTTCCATCGAACGTAGCAACGGGGTTTTTTTATCGAGCGCTTGCCCGTTAAAACTGCAAAAAGCGGTCGGCACGCACAGAACGCCGTCTTTAATAAA
The DNA here is from genome assembly GCA_002315475.1 of Christensenella sp. UBA1782. GTDB lineage: Bacteria > Bacillota > Clostridia > Christensenellales > DTU072 > CAG-1782. The sequence goes on from DCGI01000074.1 coordinate 19,133, forward strand.
CGCCGAACCCGTCGGATCCCATGCGGTATAGCCTCGTGCCTCGAACGTGGCACGCAAGCCGCCCGAAGGAAAGCTCGAAGCGTCGGGTTCCCCTTTTATCAGTTCTTTACCCGAAAACCGCATTAAAATACCGCCGTTTCCGTCCGGCTCGATAAAACTTTCGTGCTTTTCGGCGGTGATACCCGTCATCGGTTGGAACCAATGCGTATAATGGGTACACCCATGCTCGATTGCCCAATCTTTCATGGCTTCCGCTATCACGTTGGCTAAGCGAAGGGGCAAACTTTTATCGTCTGCCACGCACTTGGTAAACTCCTCGTAATCGGAAGAAGACAGTCGGTCGCGTATCTCCTTGTCGTTAAAAACCATCGTTCCAAAAATTTCTGTCGGATTCATAGAACCTCCCGTTATTTCGTCAAGTCTATCCACTTTTTCAAAAGTCGATGCTTGGTATCCGTTTTACTTGCAATGATTCTTTCGGTGTCCGCTTGGGTAAAGTCGGTATAGCTTTGTGCCACGTCGAAATGCCCCGCGCGATGGACGATGACGATTTTGGAAACGTCGGTACACCCTGCCGAACCCGAATACAAAAGTACGGTACCGTCCCCGAGATCGCTCTCCCAACCCGACGAACACTCCCAGTCGTCGCCGTCTTTTCTGTACACGACGGTTGCGTCGGTGGAATAGCCGATTCCGCAAAAATAGGTGGTATCCACCAAAGTGGTCGAGTGGACTCTCTCGCCGCTGTCGGTAATGACGAACTGCCGTTCACACGATTCGAGCCAATTCTTCATGCCGGCACGCAACGGTTTGGTTACGTCGTTATCGACGTGCGCCCAAGGACGGGAACAGTAGAATGCGTACAGTTCTTCGTTGCTGTCAAATAAGACTTCGGTTCTCTTGCCGTTTTCGTCGTATTGAATGATATAAGGCGACTGTTCTTCTGCCACAAGAACGTTGTTTTCCGTCCATTCGTAATAGTAAGCGGGGGTTTGGAAAAGGTCGTACGTCGGCAAAAGCTGATAGACCACGTACATATTCAAGAGAGGTAAAACCTGCTCGTTGAAAATGGTTTCCACCACCGAAGAAAGCCCCGAAAGTGCCGGATACCCTGCGAGCAAATCGGTTACCACGTGCGGCATATCGTTGATATTTTCCAACGTGGTCAAAGCCATGGACGCCCCGAAATAAGGTGCGTCGTAACTCAAATACATTTGAACCTTATCCCGATTTTCCTGACTGACGGCAAGATAGTCGGCGACGACCAGACCGCCGTTACTGTGCGAAACCAAAATCACCTCGTCATAGCCGTTGTCTTCGATAAACTTTTGCAAAAGCAAGGCGTTCTCGTAGTTATCCATGCGGAAATCGTAATTAAAAACGGTCACTTCATACATATCGCCGTAGGTTTCGTTCATGGCTTCCCACATATTTTTTTGGGCGTTCATAAAACCGAAACGGGTACGTTTCTCCGACGTGAACGGAACGGGTTGCACGTTATACACGCTTTCTCCGTCGTCGGTGATTTCCAAAAACTTATTGAAAATACTCTCTCCGTCCCCTTTTCCGCCGTTGGCGAGAAGATGGGGAATTTCGTCCAAAATCACTTCGTTGAAAATCAACTCTCCCACCGCTTCCAAATCAATACCGCGGTGTCCCAAAAAATCGTTGAAATCCACCTCGATATCCTCAAACGGATCCCAAATCGATGCGCCGCTGTCGGCATCGTATAAAGCACTGGCAAACAGTCCCGGCACGATGATGACGGCACGTTTTTCGTTGATACCCAACCCGTACACTAAAATCAATGCGAACGAACCCGCCAACAAGGCGAGAGCCGAAACAACGCTCGTCAAGACGATAATAAGCTTCTTTTTGGCTTTTGTCATACAAGAACCTCTCTTTCTATGTGTAAAAATATTTTTAATACTATAACACAAATCGTTCTCTCTTGCAAAAAAGAAGGATTTGTGTTATAGTATTAAAAATA
>DCGI01000079.1:0-14557 GCA_002315475.1 Christensenella sp. UBA1782
ATGTAAATCACTCATAATTGGACACTCCTCTTCCGGTACTTGAAAAAAAAAAGATTATGGTTTATAATATAGATAAGGAGTTCTTTCTATGAAAATAAACGTTACTCGCTCTTCGATGCCTTCGTACGAAGAGTATTGCGAAGAAATCAAAAGCATTTGGGATACCGTCCACTTGACCAACATGGGGCCGCTGCATAATCGGCTTTTGGGACAGGTGCAAGAGTTTTTACAGGTCAAGAACGTTGAATTTTTCGTCAACGGGCATTTGGCTTTGTATTGCGCCATAAAAGCAATGGGTTTGCACGGAGAAATCATCACCACGCCGTTCACCTTTGCTTCGACGACAAACGCCATTGTGCAGGCGGGTTGCACCCCCGTTTTCTGCGACATCAAAGAGGATTATACCATCGACGAAGACAAGATAGAGCGTTTGATTACCGCAAAAACCGTCGCCATTTTGGGCGTACACGTTTACGGGAACATTTGTAACGTGGAAAAAATACAAGAAATCGCCGACAGGCATCACATAAAGGTGCTTTACGATGCGGCGCACGCTTTCGGCGTGGAATACAAAGGCAAGGGTATCGGCACGTTCGGGGATGCGTCGATGTTTTCCTTCCATGCCACCAAAGTTTTCCACACCATCGAGGGAGGGTGCATTACGTTCGGGGACGAAAGCCTACGGAAAAACTTAACTTTGCAACGGAATTTCGGCGTCGACGGCGAAGAACTCGACTGTTTCGGCTCCAATGCCAAGATGAATGAATTTCAAGCGGCAATGGGCATCTGTAATCTTCGCCACATTGAGGACGAAATCGCTTCGCGCGGAGAGGCTTTTGCTCGCTACGAACGAAACCTATCGGGCGTGGAGGGACTGACGCTTTTACCGATACGGGAGGGCGTCCAACAAAACTACGCTTATTTCCCCGTTCTGATTGACAAAGAAAAATTCGGCATCGACCGTGACGAACTCTGCGTACGTCTCGCCGAGAAGGAAATTTTTGCGAGAAAATACTTCTATCCGCTTGTTTCCGAAAATAAAGAATTTACGGAAGACAAAACCGTAGGAACACCTTTCGCCAAATACTGTTCTCGCAACATCGTCTGTCTGCCGATGTTCGCCCACCTCGCTTCGGAGGACGTAGACAGGATTTGCCGAGAAATTTTGCGAAAATAGTGCAAAGGAGAACAACCGATGAAAGGAATCATTTTAGCCGGCGGTAAAGGTACGAGGCTCTATCCGATGACGAAGGTCGTCAGTAAGCAACTGTTACCCATTTATGACAAGCCCCTTATCTACTATCCTCTTTCCATGCTGCTGTTGGCGGGGATTCGGGACATCCTGATTATTTCCACCCCCGAAGACACGCCGAACTACGAAAAACTTTTGGGGGACGGCAAAAAAATAGGCGTGCGTTTTTCGTACAAAGTACAAGAACAGCCGAGAGGCCTTGCCGACGCCTTTATTTTAGGTGCCGATTTTATCGGAAAAGACAGCGTGTGTTTGGTCTTGGGCGATAACGTTTTTTACGGGCAAGACATGACGAAGGTACTCCGGAAAGCCATGGAGAGAAAGACGGGGGCTACCGTTTTCGGCTATCCCGTCAAAGATGCGCGAGCTTTCGGCGTCGTAGAATTCGACAAACAACACAAAGTGCTTTCCATTGAGGAAAAACCGAAAAAGCCGAAATCCAATTACGCCGTTCCCGGCTTGTATTTTTACGACAATCAAGTGGTGGAAATCGCTAAAAACGTTCAGCCGTCGGCACGCGGAGAAATCGAAATCACCTCGGTCAACAACGACTATCTTGCTCGGGGAGAACTGCACGTAGAACTGCTCGGCAGAGGCATGGCATGGTTGGACACCGGCACGCCGGAAGGTATGCTGAAAGCGTCCGAATTCGTAGAGGCGGTTCAAGATCGGCAAGGCTTTTACGTTTCCTGCATCGAAGAAATCGCTTGGCGCAGAGGCTTCATCACAAACGAACAATTACGGAGTATCGGAGAAGAATTAAAGATGACCGACTACGGTCAATACCTATTGGCACTTGCGGAGGAAAAACTATGAAAAAAACCATCTTAGTAACGGGAGGCGCCGGCTTTATCGGCTCCAATTTCGTATACCTTCTTTTAGCGGAAAGACCGGAGTGGAAAGTGGTCTGCGTGGACTGTTTAACCTACGCCGCCAACTTGCACACCCTCAACGAGGCTTTCCAAAATCCGAACTTCGTCTTCTACAAAACGGACATTCGGGATCGGGAAGGAATCTTCAAAATCTTCGAAAAAGAGAAGCCGGATATCGTAGTGAATTTTGCGGCGGAAAGCCACGTGGACAGATCTATCGAAAACCCGAGTATCTTTTTGGAAACAAACATTTTAGGCACCCAAACCATGATGGATGCGTGCCGAAAATACGGAATCGAACGTTTTCATCAAGTCGGTACGGACGAAGTTTACGGCGATTTGCCGTTGGACAGACCGGATTTGTTTTTCCACGAAGATACGCCCGTTCATACCAGTAGTCCTTACTCGACGAGCAAAGCGTCCGCCGACCTGTTGGCACTCGCCTATCACCGCACCTACGGTTTGCCGGTGACGATTTCTCGCTGTTCCAACAATTACGGACCGTATCAATTTCCCGAAAAATTGATTCCGCTCATGATAAATAACGCTTCGCAAAACAAGTCCCTTCCCGTTTACGGAAAAGGGGAAAACGTGCGGGATTGGCTCTACGTCAAAGACCACTGTTACGGCATCCTTGCCGTCTTGGAAAAAGGCAAAGTCGGCGAGGTCTATAACTTAGGCGGGCACAACGAAAAAACCAACATCGACATCGTCAAAATCATTCTGCAAGAACTCGGCAAACCGGAAAGTCTCATCACTTTCGTCGCCGACCGTAAAGGACACGACCGACGCTACGCCATCGATCCGAGCAAAGCGAACAGAGAACTCGGCTGGGCACCCACGACCATGTTTGCCGACGGCATCAAACTCACCATCCGATGGTACCGAGACCACGCCGACTGGCTGCAAGAATGCACCTCGGGCGACTACCAAAACTACTACGCCGATATGTACGGAAATCGTTAAACCGCCGATTTTGTACACTCTACCGAAAAGAGGAGCGAAGAACCCATTCTTCGCTCTTTTTATATTGTTTATAAATTTTTTCAAAAAATATAAAAATTTTTCGTTTTCCGTATTGACATTTTTTTACGATATGTTACAATAATCTTAAAAGAGGGAGAATTCCTCCCTAAAAACATTTTAAGGAGAAAAACTTATGAAAAAAGACGAAAAAACGTACATTGAAGGACTTCCCGAAGCGTATAAACCGCTTACCGCATGGAAATACTTCGGACTCACCATCCTCTATTCCATTCCGGTGCTTGGATTTATTATGATCATTGTCCATTCTCTTTCCGACAAAAACATCAACCGAAGAAGCTTTGCCCGCTCTTTCTTCTGCGGCTTCCTTTTGGTTGCGATAGCTTTGGTCGTTGCGATTGTGTTTATGGGCGGATTCGGTGCTATTACTTCCGCTATCGAAAGCGGCGACATTGCAGGCATCTTCCAAAACATAAACGTTCCCGGGTTAACGTAATAAGTCAGTTTTGCAAAACCGACTTTTCCTACTTGGCAAATAATTTTCCTATAAAGAATTTTTTTGTTCTTTAGTAGGTATCGTATGCAAAAAAGAAAGGGGGAGGAACTCTTTACCAAAGAGATTCCTCCCCCTTTTTCCCCCTCTTCAGAAATCCGTAAAACCGAGTTTTATCCGTTTTCACAAGTTTTGCTTTTCCTGTTATCATTTTTTAACATGCCAAAAACATTTGAAATCGTCTATTGACTTCTGAACCGAAGACATTATATAATAAAAGAAAAAGGAGAACGAATATCATGAGCTTTTTTTCTATTACATCGGATACCGAAATTTCTTTGGAAGACTACGAAATCGAAGAAGGCGTACTGAAACGCTATCTCGGTAATAAACCTACCCTCGTCCTTCCCGATACCGTACGAGAGATAGACGCATCTGCCTTTTGCGGATGTTCTTACGTCCATTCCATCGTCCTGCCGACAAGTATGACGTCGGTTTCTCATAAACCGTTTTTGATGCTGTCCCGACTTGCGAGCATTACTTTCGCCAAGACGACAACGGAAATCGATCCGGCTATCTTTTTGAACAAGCCCGATCTCACGTCCGTAACGGTAGCAGAGGGCAATCCGAAATATCACAGTCGGAATAACTGTCTGATCGAAACGGCAACCAAAACGCTGGTAGGCGGATGCACGTCTTCCGTCATCCCCGACGACGGCAGCGTCATCGAAATCCAAGACGGTGCTTTCAGCGGATGCAAAAACCTGACGTCCATAACGATTCCCGCTTGCGTCAACAAAAAAATCAGTCCCTCTTCTTTTGGTAATTGTTGTGATTTAGTATCCCTCTTTGTTGCGGAAGGGAACCCTAAATATCATTCTTGCGGCAACTGCATTATTGAAACCAAAACAAATACGCTTATCGTCGGCTGTCAAAAATCCGTTATTCCCGCCGACGGCAGTGTAACGAGAATCGGAGAATATGCTTTTTTCGGCTGTCCCGGTCTTACCGAAATCGTCATCCCTTCTTGCGTTAGCGAAATAGATACGTTTGCGTTTTTCCAATGCAATTCTTTGAAAACCATTACTTTCCTCGGCACCGTAAAGCAGTGGAAACAATTCCGTTTTTCCGACAAAACCGACTTCGATACCGGTTTTATGATTGTCTGTTCGGACGGAATCCTTCGTCAAGACTGAAACAAATACTCGGAGGCGACACCGAATCGTTGACAGAAAAATGGGAGTATGCTATTCTTGTAGGCAGGGTTCTTGCCCGATTGGTTTACAAAGAAGGATAGTTTATGAAAAAAAAGATTAAGGCGCAAATGTGGGACAAGATGCAATACCTGTTCCGAAAATACTACGACAGAATGATTCACGCCGCCATCTATTACGACGGGGAACTGGATTTGGAAATTTTGGCAAAAGCATATACCTATATGGTGGAGCGGGTTCCCGTATTTCATGCGAGTTTTCACAATCATTTTCTTAAACCGTATTGGACGGAAAACAATCCCGTCGACGCTCACGAGTTTATCCGACTCACGGAAGCGGAAAGTCCCGAAACGGTGGAAGCCGAAGTGGAAAAGTTTTTGACGGGAGAAATCGACGTTCACGAAAAGTATCAGATTCGCGTCGGCGTGGTACGGTGTCAAGGCAAAGACGTTTTGTGCCATCTGCAAAACCATATGTGCATGGACGGGAGCGACACCAAGGCTTTTTTGACTTTGCTTTTTGAAGTTTATAACGAAATTCAAGCCGGAAAACCGATTGACGTCGTCGTAAAAAACGGGGACAGAAGCCATTTTCAAGTCTATACGAATTTTAACGAAGCCGATAAAAAAAATCGCAAAAAATTTGTATAAAAACATCAGCTCGGTCAAAGGAAAAACAAAATTCCCCTTTTCGGGAAAGGATGCCGCACGCAAAAGAATTTTGCACGAAGTATTGCCCCGAGAAACCTTTTTGGCTTTGCGAAAGAAAGGAAAGGAAAACGGCGTATCCGTAAACGATTTAATCCTAACCGCTTACGTTCGCGGACTTTACGAAATCTGCGACGTGGACAAGAACGAGGTCTTGTCAGTCCCTTGCATGGTCGACCTGAGAAGACATATTCAAGGCGGAACGTCTTACGGCTTTTCCAACCACGTCGGCTTTATGATTTGCGGGATGGAACGGTGCGGTGAAACCTTCGAAGATACCCTGCGCCTTGTGAAAGAACAAACGCAAAAAGCCAAAGACGATAGATTTTTGGGACTGTACAGTCTGCCTCTTTTGAACTTGGCGTATACGGTTTTTCCGCAATTCATAGCGGAAACCGCCATTCAAATCGGCTACACCAATCCCTATCTCGGCATGAGCAACGTCGGCATTGCCGACGAAAAAATGGCGTATATCGAGGGCAAACAAGTGGAAAATATTTGGATGACGGGCGGCATCAAAAGTACGCCGTATATGCAACTTTCTTTCATCTGCTTTCGACAGGAACTGAATTTAATGTTCGCCGAAAAATGCAACGATGCCGATGCGGAAAAGCTAAAACGATTACTAAACCGTATAAAAGAGGAACTTTTATCCTATCTTGCCTAAAAACTTCTCCTTCGAAACCGAGCAAATAGGAAATAGATATTGATTTTTCTTAAGGAATAAGGTATAATATTTTATATTATATATTATGGGGAGGTTTTTATGGCTTTTGGTCAAAAGAAAACAAAAGCCGTAACCGATAAAGTCCGAAAACTGGATATGATCGCCTTAGGACTGGGCGACTTCGGGTACGGACTTGTCAGTAGTACGGTTGCTACATATATCACTTCATTCGGTACGATGAGTTTACCGGGTGTCAGCGATAAAGGTTTTACCGCCACGCTCATGGGCATCGCCGTCGGTATCGCCGTCATTTTCGACGCTATCAGCGATCCGATCATGGGTTTCATTTCCGACCACTTTAACAGCAAAATTTTCGGGAAAAGACACCTCTTTATGCTTATCGGTTTGATCGGCATGATGGCATCGGCTCTCGCCGTATGGTACATACCGTACGAAAGCATGAACGGTGCCGGCATTTTCATTTGGTTCGCCGTATTCTTGATTTTACTCAGAACCTTTAACACCATGTACTATACACCGGTGGGGGCGTTCAGCGTAGAAATCAGTACCGACTATAACGAAAGAACCACCATACAAGCCGTCCGCTCCATTTTGTACATCATCGGCATGCTCCTCTGCGTCGTCGTCATGGGTTCTTTCCAAAACATCTACGCCGGATACTACGACGGCGCCACGTTGGTTTATCACTGCAAAGAAGTGCTGGGCGAGGCTCAAGAACTGGCTCTCGGTCTGCAAGGTTTGGAATTCCGTAAAGGACAACAAGTGGCTACCGGCTATCGGGTATTCTCGTTGGTTTCCACCGGCATCACCGTCATCACCAGTGCCTTCATGTTGTTGGTGACGCGCCGATACATCGGCGTTTTACGTCTTCGCGACGAAAAGGACGCCATCGCCAAAGGCATCGACCTCAACGTAAAGCAAGAAAAACTCACCCGTCAAGGTTGCCGAAAAGAATTGATCGAAAACGGCAATGCCAACCCGACCGCCCGGCAGGTTTCTTCGTATTATGCAAAGCGTTGTACCGAAGTGGGACAAATTACGCTCGGCGCCGTCCTCAGTAATTTCTTCGGAGCCTTCAAAGTCAAAGAAATGCGCATCATCGCCATCGGCTACGTTATTGCCATGATGAGTGCGACGTTAATTATTTCACTCGGCTTTAACGTGTTTACTTTCACGTTCGATTTGACCACTTTACAAATGTACTTTTTGATGGGTGCTTTGTTGCTGTGTACGATCGGCAGTCAATTCGTTTGGGGAAAAATCGCTAAGAAAAAGAGTAAACAGTTTGCTATGTTCTTAGGGCTTGTCATCAGTTTCATCGGTTGTTTGATTTTGTTCACCTGTTTCCTCTGTCGTAACCAAATCAACGCCATTCTGCTGAGTGACCAAACGGCTTGGGGCGTAACCATCCTTTGTCCCGCGTTGATGATAGCGGGGTTTGGTACCGGCGTGTTGTATTCCATGCCCCTCGCCCTCATCGGTGACGTCGTGGTTTTACAAAAAGAACTGACGGGCGAAGACAAGACGGGAACCTTTGCCGGTGTCATGACGTTCTGTTTCAAAGCGGGACAAGGCATCGTAACCGCCATCTCGACAGCTCTACTCGACGTCATTCATTTCAAAACGGGTGCGGCGACACAACCGCCCGAAGCCAAAGAAGGTATCGGTTGGATTCTGTGTATCGGCGTTATTATCTTTGTCGGGTTGGGCATCGTCGTCTTCTCTCGGTTAAAACTGGATAAGCAAAAAATCAGCGAAATACTGGATAGACAAAGACAAGAGGTCATTCGCTTACAACAAGAACAAGCGAACTCGGATGCGGAAGCGGTAGACGAAGTAGCGGCAAACGCAGAATAAAAAAAGAAACCGCTTTTTCGTAAAGCGGTTTTTTTATAAATGCAATCACCTATGAATAACGAACAGATTACCGGTGTCATGGGACATCGGCAAAGAGTACGAAATCACATCGAAAAAACCGGATTATCTTCCTTGCCGCCCCATCAGGTTTTGGAATTCTTACTTTTTTACGGTATTCCGCAAAAGGATACCAAATCGATAGCGTACCGCCTTATGTCGCAATTCGGAAACTTGGCAAACATCTTGGAGGCACCGATCGAGGCTTTATGCGAAATCCCCGACATGACGAGAAACGCCGCCGTTTTGTTACATTCTTTGCCCGAAATAGCCTTATTGTACGGTGCCAAAAAGCTTTCCGCTCGCAAAGTCGATAATCCGAAAGACATCGTGGCGTACGTCCGTTCGGTTACACCGACGGGAGAAGAAAGTCTTTGTCTTTTCTGTATGGACGGCAGCAACAACGTTCTTTCCGTCGAAACCATCGGTTGCGGCGTTAAAGAAAAGGTGTCGACGTCGACGCAAAAGATCGTTACTTCCGTCATGAAAAGCAAGGCGACCAAAATCATTTTGACGCACAATCATCCTTCCGACGAGGTGACGCCGTCGCAAAACGACTTGAAGGCGACGAGATATCTGCAAAGTATTCTCTCCACCATGAGCATCGTTTTGGCGGATCACATCATCGTCGGAAAAAACAAAGCGTTCAGCATGCACACAGGGTGCCTCATCGAGGAGTAAATATGGAAATACTGCCGCTATCCCCCATGACTTGCTCGGAAGAAGAACTCCGAAAAGTCAGTCCCCTTTCGCTCAGTTTTATCGGAGATGCCGTTCATACGCTGTACATTCGCTCCAAAGAGTTTGAATCGGGCGTGCTCAAAAACGGTGCTTTGCACTTTTTGACTATCCGAGAAGTTTGTGCGGAAAAACAAGCGGAAATGGCAAAAATCATGGAACCCATGCTGACCGAACAAGAAGCATACTACTTCAAAAAGGCAAAGAGTGCCAAAGTCCACTCGGCACCCGGACACGCTACCATATATCAATACAATCTGGCGACCGGATTCGAAGCGGTGGTCGGATATTTGTATCTTTCCGGGCAAAACGAAAGATTACAACTAATTTTTAACACATTATACGGAGAAGAAAAATGATTATCGAAGGAAGAAATGCCGTCATGGAGGCACTAAAAGGGGAAGTAACCATCGAAAAGGTATTGGTTTTGAAAGACGCCCCCAAACAAAACAACTTTATGTTGGTAAAGCTCTGTCGAGAACGGAAAATAACCGTTCAGTTCGTAGAAAAACAAGCACTCGACCGTTTGAGCATGGCAGGCAAGCATCAAGGCGTCTTGGCGGTGGCGACCGAATTTACCTACGCCGAAGAAGACGAAGTTCTGGAACGGAAGGACGGAAAACCGCTCCTTTTGATTTTGTTGGACGGCATCGAAGATCCGCACAATTTGGGCGCCATTATTCGTGTGGCGGAATGCGCGGGAGCCAACGGCATCCTGCTACCCAGACGGCGTTGCTGCCCCGTCACCGATACTGCCGTAAAAGTGAGTTGCGGAGCGTCCGGTTACGTCAAAATCGCCAAAGTCAATAACGTAAACGACACCATCCGCAACTTAAAAGAACAAGGAATAACCGTCCTTGCCGCCGATATGGACGGGGACGATATTTATAAAACCGATTTAACGGGCGACGTAGCCATCGTTATCGGGGGAGAGGGAGCGGGCGTTCATGCCCTGACGGCAAAACTTTGCGACGGAAAAATCGCCTTGCCGCAATTCGGACGAATCAATTCTTTGAACGCCTCCGTCGCCACCGGTATCGTTGTTTACGAATGTATTCGCCAAAGGGAGAACTATGGAAGAAAATAAAACGAATTTAGAATTACTGTTAAAAGCACGTTCGGGAGATATGACGGCGATGGAAGCCATCTTTACTCGCTATTTAGGGTTGGTACGCAGTATCGCCCGTAAGTATTTCACGCCGAACGGAACGGATGACGACTTGGTACAAGCGGGTATTCTCGGCATCTTAAAGGGCATACAAAATTACGATCCCGCCAAGAACGACAATCTCGGCGCCTATATGTCCATGTGCATTAAGTCCAATATCAAAGACTGTATTCGTGCCGCCAATCGTGAACGAAATAAGCCGCTCAACGAAGCCATAAGCATCGAGAAATTGGACGAAACCGGTACGGGACTCTCGGGTGAATACATCGACGATCCTCTCTATAACTATATCGAGCAGGAAGGTTTGGAACTCTTTTATCAAATCGTCGAGAAACTCTGTAACAAACAAGCCGTACAAGTGCTTCGGTACTATTTGGAAGGCTATACCTATAACGAAATCGCGTCCATGATGCACCTCGACGCCAAAAAGGTGGATAACATCCTCTCCGGCGTCAAAGCAAAAATCAAAAAGAACGAAAAATTGTTTTGCGACTGTCTGTAAAGAGAGGGGCGGGGGGACACATTCCCCCCGCCGACCCCTCTTGTTTTGCCGAACGATACGTTCGGCTTTTTTTATCGAAAAAGCATATTTTCACTTCTTTGCGAGCGTATAGTAACGTGTTGCGAACCCTCCGAAAAAGCAATATTGACATTCTTGCCGTTTTTCTTTATAATAGTATTGCATTCCTCGGATGCAATACCTGACAAACGGAACCAAACATGATTGACTTAAAAGATTTCTTGAAAAAGCATCCCGACAGCATCGCTTCAAAACTTACTTTTGAGGGTTCCCTGCAGGATGCTTATTATCAAGAAGACAAGTCCCGTCTCCATATTTTAATAGACAGTTACGCCTGCGGCGTTTACGAACAAATGCGGAACGCTCCCGTCCCGAATGAGTTTCTTTGTCATCGGTTATTCACCTTGCTTACCGAAGGAAGCGGCTATCAACGGGAACTTGCCGCTTGGTGTATCGACTCGTGGAAAAGCGTTTTTTCCGATGCCCCCGCTCCCGTTTATGCGGAACGTACGGACGAGGAAAGCTATTCTGCCTATAATACCGGTCTTTTTGAAATCATTAACGGGTGTTTGGTGCGCTATAAAGGCTCCGCCAACGCCGTATCCGTACCGAACGGCGTAACGACCATCGGCAAAAACGCATTCTTCTTCCGAACCCGACTTACCGGCGTACTTCTGCCCGACAGCGTCACGAGTATCGAAGAAAACGCCTTTACGGGGTGCAGAGGATTGACTAAAATTATTCTGCCGAAAGGGGTAATACGGATAGGGGATTCTGCCTTTGCCGGTTGCGAAAACTTAACGACCGTCCTTCTGTCCCCTCGACTCAAAACTATCGGGCAATATGCTTTTTGCCATTGCGTCGCACTCAGCGATATCGTTCTGCCCGACGAAATCTCCTCAATCGGCGATCATGCTTTTGCCGACTGTCAAAACCTAACGAATCTATCGATTCCGAAAAAAGTAACGAGAATCGGCAAAGAAACCTTTGCGCGGTGCGGAAAACTGTCCGCTCTTTCGCTCCCCGAAGGCATTACCGAAATCGACGAATTTGCCTTTGACGGGTGCGAAAAACTGACGAAATTTGCTCTGCCGCCCTTCGTAACCGACATCGGAGAAGGTGCTTTTCGCGGGTGCGCCTCCCTCCGAAGTCTGACCGTCCCGCACGGCGTAACCGTCATCGGAAAAGAAACTTTTGCGGGGTGCGAAAGCTTGACGAATTTATCCGTTCCCTCTCGAGTCACCCGTATCGGAGAAGGTGCTTTTCGCGGGTGCGAAAAATTGGCGTCTGTCGACCTGCCCCGTGCCATAACCACCCTTGCCAAAGAAACCTTTTCGGGTTGTAACGCATTACAAACCGTTGTTCTTCCGTCGGGAATCACGACTATCGGCGAAAAAGCGTTCTTTTGTTGCTATAATTTGACCGCCGTCACCATTCCCGAGAGCGTAACGAAAATCGGTGCCTACGCCTTCGAACGGTGCGGAGGACTCCCCGCCGTCAAAATTCCCGCCAAAGTAACCCTTATCGGAGAAGGCGCTTTTCGTAAATGCGGAGAACTCGTCAAAATCATTCTTCCCACAGGCATCACCGGCATCGGAGAATACACCTTTGAAAACTGTTCCGAACTCAAAACTGTTTTTCTGCCCCACGCCGTACGATTCATCGGAGAAGGTGCTTTTCGCGGGTGCCGAAAACTCCACGAAATTCTTCTGCCCGATGCCCTTACCGGACTTGGAAAAGAGGCTTTCTGCGAATGTTCTTCTTTGACAAAAATTTCTTTGCCGAAAGCCGTCAAAAACGTCGGTGTCCGTTCTTTTTACGGGTGTAGCAATCTGACGGAGATTTCTTTGCCCGCCACGCTCAAGAGCATCGAGCGAGAAACCTTTGCGAGTTGCACCCGTCTCTCGGAAATCGTACTCCCGTCCGAACTCGCTTACCTCAAAGAACACGCTTTCGACCGTTGTTCCGAGCTGAAAAGTATCACGTTCCCCGACAAAATCTCGCGTATTGCGTGCGGAACTTTCGAAAAATGCGGAAAATTGGCGACGGTCACCGTCCCCGAAGGCATAACGCACATTGAAAACGACGCCTTTAAGGACTGTATCGGACTGAAACGCCTTTCGTATGCGGGTTCTAAAACGCAATGGGGACTTATCGAAAAAGAACAAGCGTGGCGCGTCGGTTCTTCCCTTTCTTGGGTTACTTTTTCCTCGGGTTTTGTCAGAATCGCTAAAATATAATCCTCTGTTTTTCAAAAATCGTTTCAAAACAAGGTTGACATTCTTTTTTGCCTTTCGTATAATAATACCATCCACATCGGAAAGCAAAAAGAGGAAACATGATTGACTTAAAGGAATTTTTGGAACAGCATCCGACAAGTCTTTCCAATAAACTGACTTTGGAAGGCATGCTGAAAGACTATTATCCCACCGAAGAACCGGCAAATATCCACATACTTACCGAAAGTTTCGGATACGGCATTTACCAACGACTGTACAAAGCGACGTGTATTGACGATTTCCTTCGTCGAAACTTATGTTCCCTACTCGCCAACGAGCGCGGCTATCGGCAAGACCTCGCCGAATGGTGCATCGAAACGTGGCAACGGGTTTTTGCCGACAAAGTCGTCGTCACCCCGAAACCCGTTGAAATCGAATTGCCTTCCGTCCCCGAGGAAAACCCGACCGAGCCACCCGCCGTCGCCACCCAACCAAACGTCACGCCGGCGGTTCCGTCTTCACAAAACGCTCAACCGTCGCATGCCGGTGTCACCCAAAACAACACCGTCGGCGCAAGCACGAACGTCCCTGCATCCGTCCTCTCGGCTTCGCCCGATTTTGATATACAAGGCACCACCCTGCTGCACTATAACGGGAGCGATGCCGTCGTTACCGTCCCCAAAGGCATTACCGAAATCGCCGTCGGTGCTTTTTCCGCTTGCAAAACCTTAACCAAAATCTTCCTTCCGCAAAGCGTGACCGCTATCGGAGAAAGTGCTTTTGAAAATTGTGAAAATCTCAAAGGTATTGTCTTACCCGACGGCATACAGCAAATCAAAAAGAGAACTTTTGCTCTGTGCTGCAAATTGTCCGACATCGTTCTGCCTCGCGACCTGACAATCATCGATAACGAAGCATTTTATAATTGCAAAGAGTTGCGAGCTT
The DNA here is from genome assembly GCA_002315475.1 of Christensenella sp. UBA1782. Taxonomy (GTDB): domain Bacteria; phylum Bacillota; class Clostridia; order Christensenellales; family DTU072; genus CAG-1782. The sequence continues at coordinate 13,715 of DCGI01000079.1, forward strand.
TATATCTGCCCAAAACTCTGACGATAATCGGATGTAGTGCTTTTGAAAAGTGTCGAAAACTCACCGAACTGACGATTCCCGACGGCGTACAAATCATCCCGAATCGTGCTTTTGCCGATTGTAGCCACATCCAAAAATTCACCCTGCACGACGATATTGAGAGTATCCACGCCGGAGCCTTTTGCGGCTGTGCCAAACTCCAATCCATAACCATCCCGGAAAACGTCGCTTGCCTTGAAAATTACACCTTCGGCGGGTGCAAAGCCTTACAAGAAGTTATTCTCCCCGAACGACTGGAATTTATCGGTTCTTTTGCTTTTTCTTCTTGTCGATCTCTGAAAAGCATTCGCATCCCCGATAACGTGACGACCATAGATTCGTATGCCTTCTATGAGTGCAACGATCTTTCCGAAATTACGTTATCCCAAAATCTGCAACGCATCGGCGATAGAGCCTTCTGCGCTTGCAAAATAAAAACCCTCACCATCCCGCCCAATCTTACGGAAATAGACCGTACGGCTTTTTTGTGTTGCGGTATCGAAACCATCATCATCGCCGAGGGTACCAAAACTATTTTTTCAGAAACCTTTATCGACTGTCCTGTCAAAAACGTCACTATTCCCACAAGTGTAACGTGCATCAAAAAACATGCTTTTCATCATTGTCGTTACCTAACCAACGTAACGTATCTCGGTTCCGTGAAACAATGGTATCACGTTCGACGCGACTACGAATGGAACGATAACATCGTCAACTACATCAACTGTGCAGCAGGCGTGTTCCGTAAAGCATGGGCATAATTTTTACAAAAAGCCGAATCTTTCTTTCGTTTTTCCGTAAAAA
>DCGI01000079.1:14572-15865 GCA_002315475.1 Christensenella sp. UBA1782
AAAAATATACCAATATACCGAAATTATTTGTTATTACCTACTTTTTTCGTTTTGACAAATATGTAAATCACTCATAATTGGACACTCCGAAAAAGGAGTGGTTGACATTACGACCGTTTTTCTTTATAATAGATAGAGAGGGGCTCAACCAAAAAATCCGTCACGATACGACGGAAACCGCAGGGGAAAAATGATCGATTTACGAGATTTAATAGAAAAACATCCGCAATGCCTGTCGTCAAAAATCACTTTGACGGGTATGTTATGGGACGTTTACCCGTCGGAAGAATCGGTTTATATCCGTATTCTTACCGAAAGCTACGCTTGCGGCATTTTTCAAAAACTTCAAAACGCACGCCCTATCGACGATTTTCTTTGCAACCGTTTGGTTCGGAATTTGGTAGAAGAATACGGCTATCGGAAGGAGCTCGCCACTTGGTGTATCGCTTCTTGGCGTAGTGCCATCGAAAAGACGCCCTCCCCGAGCTACCCGTCCGACGAAACAGAGAAAAATCCGCCCACCCCACCCACCCTACAGAGTATCCGGCAAAAGCAGTCGCAAACATCCACGCAGACCGCACCTCTGCCGCAATGGGTTCAAAACGCCTTAAACCGCTCGGCGCAACGCCCTGCGGCATCCTTTCGGCAAGCGACACAACCGCAACCAACCATGACTTTCGTGCAAACTTGCAATCCGAACGATTTTGAAATCGTCAACGGCTGTTTGGCTCGCTATAAAGGTTCTTCTCCGCACGTTAACATCCCTATCGGCGTCATAAAAATCACGAAAAACGCCTTTTCCGGTTGCACTTTTTTGCAAAGCGTCACCATTCCCGATACGGTAACGGGCATCGGCATGGAAGCCTTTTCCGGCTGTAAAGAACTGACGAGCGTCCACATCCCCGAAAGCGTCCGCTCCATAGAAGAAGGTGCTTTCGCTTTCTGTCAAAAATTATCCGAAATCATTCTCCCGAATTATATCACGACACTGGAAAACCGCCTTTTTGAAGGCTGCTTCAAGCTGAACCACGTCGTTCTGCCGGCAAATATCAAAAGTATCGGTATCTGGACTTTCAAAAGTTGTTCCGACCTCAGCTGCATCCACTACCGCAACACCATCGCTCAATGGTCTTTAATCAAGCGGAACGGCGACTGGAAATGGCTTTCTTCCATTACCTTGGTCTCCTGTACCAACGGCATGATAGAAGTCTGACAAGCGTGACGCTTGCAAGCCTGAGGCTTGGCGCACCGTGTGGGGATGGCTTTTCTCTCCTTTGAAAGGTGTGTTATTCC
>DCGI01000033.1 GCA_002315475.1 Christensenella sp. UBA1782
ACATCGGCGAGTCTGCGTTCTCCGGTTGTAGCGGACTGACATCTATCGTCATACCGGAAAGTGTGACGAGCATCGACTGGGATGCGTTTAAGGGTTGTACCGGACTGACGAGCATCACGATCCCCGACGGTGTGACGTACATCTACGGTTCTGCGTTCGAAGGTTGTAGCGGACTGACGAGTATCACTCTCCCCGAAAGTTTAACGAGTATCGGTGATAGGGCGTTCTACAATTGTAGCGGACTGACGAGCATCACGATCCCCGAAAGTGCGACGGACATCGGTAAGGAATCTTTTTCCGGCTGTACTTCTCTAACGAGTATCGCTCTCCCCGAAAGTTTGACGGGTATCGGTTGTAATGCTTTTTCCGGTTGTAGGGCGCTAAAGAGTATCGCTCTCCCCGACGGCGTGACGAGAATCGGCGAAGGTGCTTTTGCGGGTTGCAGTTCTCTTACCGAGGTTACCCTTCCCAAAAGGTTGACGATTAGCCGAAAGGTTTATCGTTTTTCTAAAGACGCAGGCGAGGACAAAAAGATCCCTGTCGGTTCGGAGGGGATAAAAATACTTTATGCCAACGATACGCATTCGGTGTGGCGGGAGTGTGTCTTGTCCGCCGATACGACGGGCGAGGTGACGTTGGATAGCCTTGTCGCTGCTTTTTCCGATTTGTTTGACAATATTCGGTATATAAGAATTCCCGAATATCGAATAGAGGAAAAGGGCGCAAAACGATTTTGGAAATACAGAGAGGAGGAAAACGGAATTACCATAACCGATTATAAAGGAGAAGGGAATTGCGTCTTGGTTCCTTCTCATATCGGCGAGAAGCCCGTAACGAAAATCAAACGAATTTATTGCGACGGAGAGAAACTATTTGTGTCCGAAGGAATAACGACGATTGCGGAAAACGCCTTTTCGGCATGGGAGAATCTGGAAGACGTTTATTTGCCGATGAGCTTGCAAAGAATAGAAAATTCGGCATGCAAAGGTCTCTGGAATCTCAAAAAAGTCAGCATGCCCGAAGGGGTAAAACATATCGGTAAAGAAGCTTTTTAGGGTGTACGATGCTTACGAATTTCGCCATGCCGAACAGCGTGACGAGTATCGGCGCAAGAGCCTTTTGGGGTTGCACGTTCAGAGATCTTTCCTTTTCTTCCTCAATAACGGAAATCCCGAAAGAGGCCTTTTACGGATGCAGTTTGTTGCAAAAGGTGATACTACCCGACGGTGTGACGAGTGTCGGCGAAGGAGCTTTTTCGGATTGTCAGTTGCTCGATACCGTTCAGATACCGGCAAGCGTAACTTTTATTGCGCCCGATGCTTTTCTCGGCACGTTACGGATAAACAATTTTTCGGTTGACGAAAAGAACGAAAGGTATTTTGCCAAGGAAGGATGTTTAATAGAAAAGGCTACTAAAAAGATAATTCGAGGAACCCAAATCGGCATTATTCCGGTAGATGAAAACATAGAAGTCATCGGGAAAAAGGCTTATGAGGAATTTTGTTCAATCGATAAAATTACCGTTCCGTCCGGCATAAAAAAAATAGAAGACCATGCGTTCGCCGGTTGTAAAAGCCTTCGATCGGTGCGTTTTCCCAAAGGGTTGGAGAGTGTCGGTACGTCGGCATTCCAATACTGCTTTGCGTTGCAATCGATTACGGTGAAAAAAGGCAATAAAAAGTATACCGTAACGGAGGGATGTCTGATAGAGAAGGACAAGAAAAAGTTGATATGGGCGAAGCAGGATTTCGTCTTGCCGCAAGACGGAAGCATAGCGAGTATCGGCGATTATGTTTTTGCGGATTGTGCTTTTTTGACGAGTATTTCCCTGCCCGACGGCGTGACGACCATCGGCAAAGAAGCGTTTGCCCGATGCCAAAACTTCAAGGACGTCAAGTTGCCCGCCGGTTTGCGAAAAATCTCCGAGAAAGCCTTTGCCTTGTGTGAAGCTTTGACGGAGGTGGTGATACCCGACGGGGTGACGTCTATCGGCAAGGGGGCGTTTTGGAGATGCAACCGTCTCGAAAAGGTCGTTATACCCGACAGTGTAACGTCTATCGGCGACGATGCTTTTTTCGGGTGTAAATCTTTACGGGAGATTCAGTTCCCCAAAGACTTGCAGACGGATTTTTTATCGGCAATCGCAGTGCGGGAAAAAGACGGCAGTATCAGCATGGAAGGAAGACCTTTGGTCGGTTATTACGGGCAGAAAAAGGTCGACGTAGAGAGAGTGCGTTGTCCCATAATCTATCCCGCCTATCCGTTTGAAGAAATCAAAGAAACCTACCGTCAAAATCTGTTTTTGGAAGGGTTTTTTGCGGAAGCTGGGGCTTTCGATAAAGAACAAAGTAAACCGTATATCGATTATATCCTTTCTCAATATAGTTGGATAACTCGTATTTTTACCGAAGACAAAGTCGATATTTTGTATGCTTTTGCCGAAGCAAACGAAATAACGTTGTACAGATTCTACAAGATATTTTTCCCGTTGGCGGACAAGAAGAACGCCTTTCAGTGTAAAACTTTCCTTTTGGGTTGGAAAAATAAAAACGTCACCGCTGCCGACGAAGAGGATTTTTGGGAAAAAGAATGGGAGCGAGATCCGTACGATGAAGAAGAAATGAAACGGATTTGGAAGTATCGGACGAATGAGGACGGAACGATAACGATAGACGGCTTTTTGTCGGAGGAGACGGAGAGCCGGTTAAATCTTCCGCCGAGAATGGGTTCCGTCCCCGTAACGTGTATCGGTAATAATGCCTTTGAGCGAAGCGACGTGATAGACGCCACCGTACCGGACGGCGTAAAAAGAATATGGAGTTGTGCGTTTAGAGGGTGTGAAAACTTGAGACAGGTTTTTCTACCCGATAGTATTCGCTATATTGGTTATTACGCTTTCGATGATTGCAGAAATCTGGAAAGTATCGAATTATTGTACGGGTTCAAGACAATAAGCTTTGCCACGTTTCGATCTTGCGAGAAGCTGAAAAAAAATCGTGATTCCTTACAGTGTGGAAAGGATAGAGCCTAATGCTTTTGAAAAATGTAAAAGCTTACAAAGCGTCGTGATACCGAGTAGCGTAAAACGAATCGAAAAAGATGCTTTTCGTAATTGCACCCTTTTGACCGAAGTATTTCTGTCCGAAAACCTCACGAAAATCGAGTCCAATACGTTCGACGGATGTACGTCGCTTCGTCGGATTTCCGTTCCCAAAGGGGTGACGTTTATCGATGGAACGGCATTTCCGAAAAGTCTTGCGGGGACTTCGTTCGTGATTCGTACGCCGCAAGGGAGCTATGCCGAAGGGTATGCCCGGACGATGGGGTATGCGACGGAAACCTGCCTGCAAGAAGAATTTTCGGAGCGAACGAAGAAAGCGGAAGCGGTGTCTTCGCTTGCGTTTTTGCTACGGCAAATACAGGAAAAAAAAGAATAAACCCGCCGCAAACGAACGACGAAACGAAGGAGAAAAGAGTGTATGATTTTTGAACGGAAAGACGGCGTTTTGGAGCGGTATGTCGAAGAAGACGCCGACCTGAAAATCATCCTTCCCGAAGGGATAATCGTCATCGGCAAAGAGGCGTTTTCGACGACGAGAATACTTGCCGAAATTATTGTCCCCGAAGGGGTGGAAAGAATAGACGACTATGCTTTCGCAAACTGTCGAAGGTTGCAAAAAGTCAGTCTGCCGTCCACCGTAACGAGCATCGGAAAAGCCGTCTTTTCCGCTTGTAAAATGCCTGTCGCTATTACCGTCGACGACCGTAACGAACGGTACTTTGCGGTAAACGACTGTATTATAGAAAGGGCAACCCGAAAGCTTGTTTGCGGAACCCAAAGCAGCGTTATTCCCGCAGACGGAAGGGTGGAAGTCATCGGCGAAAAAGCGTTTTATCGTTGTTTCGGCTTAACGGGTATCGATATACCGAGCAGCGTAAAACGAATCGAATACGGTGCTTTTTGCGAATGTGACGATATGCGTGAGGCGGTACTTCGGAAAGGTTTGGAGAGTGTCGGCGAGTATGCTTTTTACGGCTGTAAAAAGTTGGCACAAGTGTCGCTCCCCGAAGGTTTGACGTCGATCGGGAACGGTGCTTTCGCCACGTGTGAATCGATAGAAAAATTGATTCTTCCGCAGGGACTTTCCTGTGTCGGAAAGAGTGCTTTTTATGGGTGTAAAGGCTTGCAAAAAGTTACGTTTTCCGACGGGTTAAAACGGATCGAAAGCAGTGCGTTTTTTCGGTGTGCCGCTTTGCGAGAAATCACCCTGCCCGAAGGACTTGTCGAGATAGGTCGGTATGCCTTTTTCGACTGTCAAGAACTTCAAAAAATCGAATTTCCCGAGAGTTTGGAACAGATCGGTGCCGCCGCTTTTGAGTCCTGTGAAAAAGTACGAAGTACCACTTTTCCGGACGGAATAAAAACCGATTTTTTTGCCGCCGTCAAAAACGGTATTCTTCGGTATTTCGGTTCCGAACTATTTTATCTTTCTCCGCTTGCGGAGCGGTATAGCGAGTACCCGTTCCGTCGTTATCGTGGCTGTGAGGCGGTCGTGGTGTATCCCGCCTATCCTTTCGAGAAAATCTCGGAGGAGTTCAAAGAGGCGTTTTTACAGGGATTTTTGGAGGAGTCGGAGCGGTATAGTAGGGAAAACCAACAAGTATATTGGCGCTTTCTTATGGAGAAACCTTATAGAATCCGAAAGTTTCTCTTCGAACGGGATCGAGCCGATCTTCTGCAAAGGTTGACGGATTGCTTGCCGATGCGTTTGGAAGATTATTACACTTTGTTGGAGGCGGCGCAAGAGCAAAATGCCCGTTCTTGTATCGCCGTCCTTTTGGTGTGGAAACACGAGCACGTTACGTCGCAGGACGAGGAAGCCTATCAAGAACGGCAGTGGGAAGACGACCGATACGATGAAGAAAAGATGAAAAAACTTTGGCGGTATCAAATAACGGACGGTGCCGTCACCATAACGGGTTGCGGTAAGAATTTTTCTTCGGATGCAAGCGGGACGGTTTGTATTCCCCCGCGTATCGGTAAAAATTTCGTAACCGCCGTCGGCGATTTTGCCTTTTCCGAAAGGGTGGATTGGAAACACGTCCTATTGCCCGAAAGCCTAAGGCGTATCGGTCGAAGGGCTTTTGCGGGGTGCCGAAAAATGCGTGACGTATACATTCCCGCGGGTGTGCAAGCCATAGAAACGGATGCTTTTTTCGGCTGTCCTTCTCTCGTCGTGCGGACGCCGTCCGACAGCTATGCGTATACTTTTTCCGTCGCAAAGGCGATTCCCGTCGAAACGACAGAGTAGGGAGGAACGCGTATCGGGAGGGAAGCTTTTTCGGGGTGCGACTCGCTCAGAAGCGTTCGGCTCCGCGAAGGTATCGGAAAAATCGGCGAGGCGGTTTTTGCCGGATGCGACGCTTTGCGAGAGATTACGCCGCCCGAAACGTTATCGAGCGATAGCATCGGGAGGTCTGAGAAACCCGCAAAGTCTATGTGGATTTCTTAGCATAGATAACTAAAAAAACCTTGCCATTGCCGAAGAATATGACATAATCGAAGCGAAGGCATGCGTTTTGGATTGGCTCAATCGGAACGTGAGCAAAGAGGAACGAGAGGCACGCCTTCGCGCCCGGTTCCGTTTGGATAAAGATGAAGAATAGAACGTTTCGGACACAAAAAGAGAACATTCGGATACTTAAAACGATAGATTAGGAGGAAAAAATGGGTTTTGCAATAAAAAACGGCGTATTGAAAAAATATCACGAAGAAGACGGTGTCACCGCCGTCATAATAGCGGACGGCATCACGAAAATCGGCTACGCTGCGTTTTATGGGTGTAAGGGCTTGAAAAAAATACATATTCCCGACAGCGTGACCGTTATCGAGTCTTTAGCGTTTCACGAGTGTAGCGGACTGGAGGAAATCGCCCTACCCGAATGTGTGACGAGTATCGGTGGTTCTGCGTTCTACGGCTGTACCGGACTGACAAGTATAATTATCCCCGATAGCGTGACGAGTATCGGCAAGGATGCGTTCCGAGGTTGTAGAGGACTGACTTCGGTAACAATCGGAAATGGTGTGACGAGCATCGGCAACTATGCGTTCTACGGCTGTACCGGACTGACGAGCATCACGATCCCCGACAGTGTGGCAAGCATCGGCGAGTCTGCGTTCCGAGGTTGTAGCGGACTGACTTCGGTAACAATCGGAAATGGCGTGACAAGCATCGGCGAGTCTGCGTTCCAAGGTTGTAGCGGATTGACTTCGCTAACAATTGGAAATGGTGTGACGAGTATTGGCAAACATGCGTTCGAATATTGTAGCGGACTGAAAGAAGTGCATATAAGCGATATAACAAAATGGTGTAATATTTCTTTTGGAAGTTATTATGCCAATCCGTTATGTTATGCCCATAATTTATATCTCAATGATACATTGATTACCGATTTAGTAATACCGGATAGTGTGACGAGTATCGGCGAGTCTGCGTTCCAAGGTTGTAGCGGATTGACGAGCATCACGATCCCCGACGGTGTGACGAGCATCGGTAAGTCTGTGTTCTCCGGTTGTACCGGACTGACGAGCATCACAATCCCCGACAGTGTGGCAAGCATCGGCGATAATGCGTTCTCCGGTTGTAGCGGATTGACTTCGGTAACAATCGGAAATGGTGTGACGAGCATCGGCAACTATGCGTTCTGGAATTGTTACGGGCTGAAAGAAGTACATATAAGCGATATAGCAAAATGGTGTAGTATTTCTTTTGTGGATAATAATGCCAATCCGTTATATTTAGCCCATAATTTATATCTCAATGATACATTGATTACCGATTTAGTAATACCGGATAGTGTAACGCGAATCGGATCTTCTGCATTTTCCGGTTGTAGCGGACTGACGAGCATCGCGATCCCTGACAGCGTGACGAGCATCGGTTGGTCTGCATTCTACGATTGTAGCGAATTGACTTCGGTAACAATCGGAAATGGTGTGACGAGTATCGGCAGATGTGCGTTTTACAACTGTACCAAATTACAAAAAATTATTTTTCCGAAAGACTTGGAAACGAATTTTATGACAATGGTAAATTTCGGAACAAAACTTGCGTACTATGGCACGAGAATCTGGGATACATTCAACCATGAGATGTCATCGATTTTTATTTACCCGAGATTCCCTCTGAGCGCAAGTATTAACGATGAAGACAAGGAGCGATTGGCGTTAGGTTTTTTGGAAGAGCCCGAAGCTTTTGAGGACCAAAAAAAGAAAGAGTATTGTTTGTTTTTGCTGAAACAGAGCA
>DCGI01000098.1 GCA_002315475.1 Christensenella sp. UBA1782
TACTCCCACGTCGGAGCTTTTTGGTTTTCTATAAAATAGACGGAAAGAACCATTCCTGCCGAAAGAACAAGAATCAACACGATGGCAATAACCGAGATTTTAGATTTTCTTGAAAGTTTCATGAGTTACTTAAGTCTATTACGATTTCTCTGTCCCCTCTTTCGGTCGGAACCGTTATATCCCCGATAAATTGTTCAAAGATTCCTACCCGTATCAAGTCTTCGAGCAATAAGTCGGTTTCGGTAAAAAAGTCGGAGATATGCGGTATCAACGTAAACGTTTTTTCGGATACGGATTCGTCCAACAAATAGATTCCTTCTAAGTTTGTACTAAGGTATGCCTGTGCGTATTCCAAGTACTGAGAATAGACGCCGGAATACTCTAAGATTTCAAACAGCGCATCAATGCAAGAGGAAGAATACAAATCAATTTTTCCTTCCGAAAAAAGTCTGTCTATATCCATTTCGATAACGACCTCTCCTTCCACCGCATCGGCAAGGTCTTGCGCGTTATCGTTGAGATAGCAACACAAGGAGTAAATTGCATACCGTAAAACGTTCTGTTCCTCCTCCGTTATGTATTCGTCACCGTTTACCACCCGCATATAGATATGCGTTAAGAGTTCTAAAACGTTGTTTTCTTCTATTTGCGGTAGTTCGATTCCGTACGGCAAAACTAAGGCTTCCAAACTTTCTTCTTCGCCGTATAAGGGTAAATATCCTACTTTTTGCAATACGTTTTCACGCAATACGGTAAGGGCGGCGTCGAGATTTTTACCGGAAAGAGCGTTGAACGCCCGACGAATATAACTGAGTATGTAGTTTTGTCCGCTGTTTTCCAAAAACCTTTTTTCATATTCGGGGAAATCGGAAAGAAGTTCCTCTCTTACCGACTCCGGCACGCTTTCGTCGATATAAGACGGGTTTATCGTTTCCTGCCTACAAACCGTTACGGTCAAAACGTCCTCTTCGATATGTCCTTCGTAGTATTCGGAGTAACCGCAACAAGAAGCCGTAATCTGTACGTCCGTATATTCGTTACCGTATTCGTTTTGATAATACTTTATATCGTTAAAATGATTATGTCCCGAAAAACCGATAGGTGTCGAATATTGCGCAAAGACCGAACACATAATCAAGAAATCGGAATTCATGGCGTGTTCGTCGTCACCGTCAAACATTCTTTTGGCTTGGGGACAGTGGTACAGAAGGGGAACGTGCGAAAGCACGATACATTTTTTTCCCGCTTCTTCGGCAAGATAGGCTTGTTCGTTTGCCCAATAAGCTATATCGTCGGTAAAAGAAGGTTTTTTTTCGGTCTGTTGCGCATCGGTGTAATAGGATACGTTATCTATGGCGATTAAACGGTATTCATCGTTCAATTCGCACGAATAACAGAGCGTCCCTTCCAATGTCGAAAGGGCGTCGGAATAGCCGAAATCGGCATACAATTCGGCAAAATCGGCTTGTGTTATCTTACCGTAAGGACTGTTGGAATACGGGACGATATCGTGGTTTCCGTTAATAACGTAGACGTCGATTCCCGTATTTTCGATTCTTGTAAGGGTTTGTACGACCGTTTCGTGTGAGGTACGGTCACCGCTTTCTGTCAAATCTCCCGCAATCAGAATAAAATCGTATCCTTTTTCTATGACGGAATCCGCCATGGATTGAAAAATCGTATCCGAAAGGTGCATCATTTTATCTCGCGTCGAATGACTAGCGTACGTTTCTTCGGTTAGAATAGAATTGGATACCACGTGAATATCGGTAAAAACAGCAAAATCAACGGTATCGACGGCGTCTTCTCCTATGTCACATCCGTATAAAGTAAAGATGCTTCCGCAGAGAAGAAATACGGCAAGAAAAACGATAAAGGTTTTATGCATGATACACCCGTTGCAATTCTTCAATAACTTTTACGATATCTTCGTGTAATACCACTTTGGCACCGTTGTCCGAGCTTGTTGCCTCTTTGTTAATGACGGCGATATTGTCGCCTTGATAATACTGCAAATACGATGCGGCGGGATAAACCATGAGAGAAGTCCCGATGATAACGACGCAGTCGGCATAATAGATGGCTTCGATGGCTTTTTTTATGACGTCCTCGTCCAAAGGTTCTTCGTAAAGGACGACGTCGGGTTTAACGATACCGCCGCAACGAGAACATACGGGTATATCTTGCTCGCTGAGAATACTTTCCAGCGAATAAAACGTATGGCAATCCATACAATAGTTTCTCAAGATGCTTCCATGTAGTTCGTATACGATTTTACTCCCTGCTTTTTGGTGCAAACCGTCTATATTTTGGGTAACGACGCTCACCTCTTTGGTGTCTTGCAGAGAGGCGATAAACTTATGTGCCGAGTTGGGCTGCGCATCGGGGTATACCATTTTTGTCCGATAAAATTTATAAAACTCTTTCGTCATTCTCTTAAAGAACGTATTGGAAATGATTTGTTCGGGTGCATAGCCTTGACCGGAGTCTTGATTGTACAGTCCGTCAGCCGACCGAAAATCGGGTATACCGCTTGCACAGCTTATGCCCGCTCCCGTAAAAAAAACGATCTTTTTGCAGGAAGCAAGCATTTCTGCCAATTGTTCGTATTTAGTCATTGGTTATCTCCAAATAAATGCAAGGTCTTATGCCGACGGTATAAGCGTCTACGGGACGAATTTGCAAAGTTCCGTCCGCCGCAACAACGAATACCGAATAGGATGTATCCCCTGCCGTCCTTATATAGTAGCTCGCCGTACCGTCCGTAACCGCCAAACCGTGTATCAAAGCGTAATCGGTATAAATATTATCATCCGTTGCTACATGGGTTCCGTATATTCTCTTGACGTCCGGAGTCGATTCCGATAATTCATAGGCGTACAGATTATTGGTTAAATCGGCATAAGACGGCAAGAATACGTAATCGTACGTATCGTTTTGCGTCATCCAAGCATAGTAGGATGTATTGTTCAAATAGCTCGGATAGGTATCCGAAGAGTTGGACACAAAATGACGATTCAGGTAGAGGTAGTTTATCTCCAATTCGTTGAAAGCAAAAGACATAAACTCGTTATTGAGATAGGAACGGATGTAGCTCGTTTCCCATGTATTACTATAACCGTCGGTTGCTTTGGAAGAAGTATGGAAAGAATCGGTGAAAAGTATCTTATCCGCTTGCAAACAGTAAGAATTATTCTTTCCGAATATAACGTTCCAACGGATTTTTTCCATTTTGTAATAATAGTATTCTCCTTGATACATTTCTCGATAGTATTTTCCGTCCGAAGTAAAGCCATCCTTATTATATATATAGTTGGAAACTGTGGCTAAATTATCGGTGACCAAGCTTGTGGGATAGGAACCGAACTCAATATATTGAACGCCGTTCTTATCCGTTTTTAAGGTAACCGAACAAATCGGTTCGCTCCATTTTGCGTACAGTTTTACCACGATATTGTCGTCGTCTTCTTCGTTTTCCACCGCGTTGGAAATCAATTCGGAGGTAAGGACGTCAATAGAGACGGAAGAAGTTGCATTCGTTCCCGAAACCTTCTTCTTAAACTGCGTGTCAAAGTACCACCCTTGAAAGATGTAGTATCCGTCTACGTCGCCCCGCACGCAGGTTTTGGTAGGCGAATATAAAGAAATTTTTTCGGTATTCGAATAGAACGTCGTTCTGTTATGAGAGTCGTTGATACCGCCGTCCAATTCATACTCTATGGTATAGGAAGCCGATTGTGCGTTGGTTAAGCCCCAAGAAGGAATAAAGACATAGTCTTTTGCTTGCATCTTAAAGATATACGAGGAGCTTTGGTAGGTATAATTCAACGAATCCTGATAAGAAGAATCGGGTGCTTGTACCGTTTTTCCCGTCGTTTTATCGTATACCAACCATCCGTTGAATTTGAAGCCCTGATAAACTTCTTTTACTTTCAAAGTGATGACGTTCCCGACGATTGTTTCACCGGTGTATTCCACTACGCCGCACTCCGGCATGGTGTTATAAACCAAAACGCTGTAATCTCCAAAGTAGGCGGTTAAGTATAAATCCTTCTGAATGTTCTTATAGGGTACCGTAATGCCTTTTTCAAAGGTAACGACGGTGCAGTTTTCCATGGCGGTATAGTCGGCAAGCTCGGATGCCTCCAAAAGGTATCCGTTATAGTTGTTGATGGCGATTTTGGTAAAAGAACCCATGTGATTGCCGTCCTCGTCAAACCAACCTCTAAAGGTTTGGTTGATATTGGTTTTTGCCAACGATTGGAAATTTTCCCCGTAAGGAATGTAAGAATTAAAGCCTCCTCCGTCACGCGGTAAAGAATAAGCAATCTTTACGTTAAAGACACCCGTTTCACTGGTCTTGCCCGTATTGAAGGTAACTCTGTACAAGTGACCTGCCGTCACGCTTAACGGCAGATAGACCGTTTTGTTGGATTCGATTTTACCTTCTTTTACGTTCTTTCTGTCGACAAGGTCGTATATCGAATACGTCGTAGTCATGTTTTTATCGGTGTTGCCCCCTTGCAAGGTAACAACGGTATCGTATGCTACAAAATATAGGGAAGATACTGTCTTTACTTGATAATTCGTATTCTTTAACATGAAAGAATCGGTAGCGATTTTATAATCGCCGAGTACATACCATTTTGCGTATAGAGTAATATCCATTGCGATGTCTTTAGCGAAGTCATAGGTATTTCCCAAACAGTTGACGTTGTCATACCATCCGCCGAATACCGTACCGTTATAAACGACGTTGGTATAGTTATCGGCGTAGCTTAACGTATCTACGAGAGATACCACCTGACTATCCGTTTCGGTATCGGGGACGGAAGGTGCGGAAAGTTTTTCTCGGTAGACCAAATATACGGTATCGTTCGAAGCCGAAGTAAGGTTGGTACTCTTTCCGTCGACATAATTATAGGTTCCGAAGAAATCGGCGTTGACGCCGTTTTGTTCGATACCCACTTGGGTGATTCTGTTCCCGTAAGAGCTTAACCGAGCGGTATAGACGTACAAAGTATCGGCATGATAAACCCCTTTGTTCAAGTCGGCAATTTCTTTGCCGTCGTTGTTTAAGAAGTAAGATAAACGCAGATTGTTGTCGGTAAGAAGGGTTTTTGACAAAACGATAGAAGTTATGGCTTGGTCTTGTTTGGTTGTGGTGAGCCAAAGCATAACGATGTATTTACCACCCTCTCCGGCATTTAAGTCTACTTTGGAATAGGAGTAACCCTTTGCTTTGAATTCCGACAAGGTTTCTTCATCGAAGCAATCGGAATAGTAGAAAGAAATTTCCGAAATGTAGGTACCGTCTTCGACATAGGCATTTTTATTCTGTGAGAAAGAAACGGTGGCAACGTAACTTTCCGCAGAAGGATATTGGAATGTAGCGGTGTCTATTTCTCCGTTTAAGTCTTGAACGTTGAGTTGCACTTTATATCTTCCCCATCTCGGTTTTAAGGTCGTGACGGAGAGCGGCATGGTAAGTCTATAAACGGATTCCGTCGATTGTATCTCCACGTCTTGGTTTATCCAGGAAATGAAGGAGTATTTTGAATCGGTATGTTCGGTAGAGATTTCTATTTTTTCTTCAAAACTTGTGGAACCGTTTTTATAAACGATTTCTTCCAAATATCCTTTTTTGTGAACGGAAATATCGTCGATTTCTTCGAAAATCAAAACGGTGTCCGACTCTCTTTCCAAGTATATCTCATTTCCTGCCAAAGAATACCTTAGTGAAGCCCAACGAACCGAAACGGTCGGAGCTATGGTATAAGAAAGGTCGCATGTGAAGCTATTCCCCTGTCTTGTCCATGTCATCCCCGAAGAACCATAAAAATATTCGGTTCCGTTGACGACGACGGAATACAACAGATGATTGTTTTTCGGCGTCATGGCAATATGCAACTTCATCGAAGAAGCCGATTCCTGATAGACATAATAAGACATATTGCCCGACAGAGCGGATTCGTTCTGCATGGAGAAAGTATCGGTAGAAAACAGTAAGGTAAATTCCTTCAGCATGGACGGGGTGATTGCGATTTCTCGGGTGGGTTCGTAAGAAATCGTCGTACCCGTTTTCCATCCGTCAAATTTGTAGCCGTTTGCAGGGACAATCGACAAATAGAGCGTTCTGCTCGATTCATCGGTATTGTAGCCGTAATAGGTGAATTTTTTGATAAAGAGCGGATTGGCACCGGTGTTTATGGCGTTGTTCAAACTGTTCTTAAAGGTAAATTCTTGTCCGAAATTACCGAAAACGACGTATATCGAGTCAAAACTATCATCGAAGTCTAAATCGTAATTATAAGTAATCCCGTAGGCGTCGTTTCCGTTGATTTCCCATTTATCCAAATAACAGTTATTGGTAGGTTCTGCCGTTAAGGTATAACGTATTCCTTTTGTCGCTTTGTTATAGCTTGCTTTCATGGTGACTTGTCCGAGCATGGAATCGTTGAACGATATGGCGGGGAACGATACTTTTTTCCATGCGGTATAATAGGTACTTTGCAGAGCGTTATACAGTACGGTATATTCATAATCGGTGGAAAGTAAGGTATGGTTTTTATCGTACCAGCCCATAAAGCAGTATCCGCTTTGTTGCAAGTCGGAGGCGATGATTTCATGTTCGTTTCCAAACGAAAGGGTGTAATAGGAATTTTGATTTTGTACGATGTATCCCGTCACCGAATAATCGGTAACTTTTTCGTACACTACGGCAGCGTCGACTTCCCGCCAATAAGCCGTATATATTACGGTATCCGTCGAATAATCGGCAAAGTATTCGGTAAGGTTGTTACAGATAAAGGAGAAAGTTTCTTGATTGCTGATTAAGTTATCGTTGTTGTCGTACCATCCGACAAAGTCATAGCCTTCGCTTGTTGTGGCGGATACTTGTACTTTGTAGACGAGTGCAGAGGACTTTTCGGAAGCTTTTTGCGTGGTTCCGGTCATTTTAACGACGCCCGCTTGATTGACGTTCTTTTTCAAAACCAATTCTTTTTCGGCAGTGTTCAGGGATTTCCACGTTACGGTAATCGTAGCCGAACTACCTATATTGGCAAAGGACGTAACCGAATCGGTATAAATCGTTTTGTCGATGGCGTAAGAATAAAAAGCCATCGAATCGGCAGGTTCGGCACGAAAAGCTATGATTCTTTGCACCGATTTACTATTCATTTTGGCGTTTCGTACCGAAGTAACGTACAAGACGGATTTCGCATCGGTCACGATATTCGGACGGAAATCGCTTCTTAAGTTTTTCCAACAGGGGTAAAGAACCAAATCTTTACTGAGGCTCATCTTTGTCGTATCGAAAGTATAAACGACCGTACAGGTGTTTGCGTCATATTCCGAAACGTCGACGAACCCGTCTTTGGCAGAGGCTTCTCGTACCGAAGAATAGTCGCTGAAATTGGTTTCGCTGACAACGGAAGATTCTCCCGAAACTCGAAGATTTTCGGCAATCGTTACGTCATCGGTAATTCCTAAGAAACAGTTTACCGAATAACCGGAAAGGTTGGCACCGACAAGTTTTTGTTCTTTAATCGTAATCACAAGGTCGGCGTACAAGACGGATTTTCCTTCTACCTGTTTATAATACCCGATAATCGACGCCGAACCGTAATTTCCGGAAAACACATATCCCGTTTCGGGGGTGGCGTTTATGAAAGCATCGTTGATTTTTAATCTGTTTGTGGCGTCAAACGAAACAAACTTTGCCGTAATCGTCGTCAAATCGTATTCAAAACAAAGGTCGGCTATATTCAAACGAATATCGACTTCTTGACTCAAACATATTTCTTCGTCTTTCCAAAGGGTTTTATCTTCTCCGTCTGCCGCTTTTTTCGTCACAAACCACCCTTCGAAAATGTAACCTCCGTTTATGGAAGCTTGCAACAAAAGGAATTCTTCTCCGTTTGTATTATAACGCAAGTCGAAAGAACCGGTACCGCCGATATCCGACTCTACGTAGGTGTATTCGCTTCCGACCATCGTGTAAAGCTTTTCAGAAACCGTTATGTTCAAATCGTACGGTTTCCAAGTGGCACGGTAGGTTAGATTCTTGTTGGGTTCTTTTATCTCCAAGCATACGTCGGTGGAAAGAAGAACCCAGTCCTCTCCTTCTTGCAAGTACCATCCAAGCCATGTGTAACCGTCATGCGTAATCGCCGTTACGGTCAAACTGTTGTTACAGGAAATCCCGCAAAAAGAAACGTTTTCTCCGTTATTTGAGCCTTTATGCTTGACAGTATCGACTTCATAATACAAAGAACCAGCGTACGGCATATTGGAAGAAACGGTAATTTCATTGACTTTATAATCCAAATAAACGGCGGAAACGTTAGAAACCGATACGTCTTTTCCCGAAGTTTTGAAAAGAATATCGAACGTGCAATCCCGCATTTTTAAGAAATACCGATTGCCTTCGTCAAAGACGCGGGACGGCGTACCGATACTCGTCAAGGTTTTTTCGTCGCCGGATACCGTACAGGGATAGTAATTTTTGTAGACGACGTCCCAGTCAAGCGGTTCTTCTTTCAATACCGTTTCGATATAGTATCCCGAGAAATAATAGCCGTCGTTTACTGCCGCATCTACCGTCATGGAAACGTTTTCCGTCGTATTGGCGGTGGTGTAAGTATAACTGCCGGCACTTTCGTTATAGCGGAATTTTATACTGTTTTCCACGTATACCGGTAAAACGGTGACCGTTTGTTTCGGCATAACGAAATCGGATAAAGTATACGCATAGGTTAAAAGTTTTTCGATACGGTTGATATTGTCGAGTTGATACCAACCGGTAAAAATCAGTCCGTCTTTCGGTTGTGCGGTTAAAGTAAGTTTTCTTCCCGCCGAAAAAGCTTGTGCTTCGGTGTATGCGTTTCCGTTTACGTTATAAGAACCCGTCAACAACCTTGTTTCGTCGACGTTCAGTTTGTATTCTTGTAAAGAGCAATAAACCGTTTGTTTCTCGGCAATATCGCCCGAAAGCACGATAGAAAGTTCTTCTCCTCCCTCTTCCCAACCTTCCGCCGTATGCGTGCTATCGACGTCGGAAAGAACGTAACGTAAAGAAATCGTCATGCTTACGGCAAGAATCTCTTTTTGCGTGTTGACGATTTTTCCGTCTTTATAAACCGTCACTTTTCCGAGATGTTTTTCGGAACAGGAGGAACATTTTTCCTCTGCGACGATGGTCGCCCATTTTTGGTAAAAACCTCGTTTGGCGGTAATCTGAGAAATGACCGCTTTTTCGGATAAAGTAATAAATTGATCTTGTTCGGTATACCACCCGCAAAAGACGTAAAAAGTGTTTTGTTCGTAGTCGGGCAAAACCGCTTCCAACGCAATACTGCCGCCATGGTCGACGTCTTCGATTTCGGTATAGGAAGTATCGACCGTTCCGCCCACTTTTCGAGTAACGGTTACGGGATACGTGACGGTCGTCCAGCGTGCGTATACTTCGGTAATATCGCAATAATTCCACGTGCTTAACGAAACACCGTTACTGCCCGTCAAAGCAACGCCGTTTTCGGTGTACCAACCCGAGAAGAAAAATCCGCTTCTCGAAATAACGGGGAAGGTGTAATCTTTTCCGAAGGTTACCGCTTGTTTTGACGGTTGCGGTACGCTCCCCCCGTTGGCGTTTAACGTGACGGTATAAACGGCTTGCTGTACCGAAGCGCAAAGAATCATGTCCGAAGTAATCGTAATTTGGGTATTCGGACGATAGGTTTTCTGTTCGTTATCTTGCAGGTACCAGTGGGAAAGCGATTCTCCTACGGGTGCGTAGTCCGGAAAAACAAAGGTGTCCCCTTCGGAGATTTCGGTCGAAGAAATCACTTCCGAACGGGTGTTCAATAAAACGATTCGGAATAAAGGTTTGCGGTGTACGGTAAGAGTATAGGTATCGGAAACTGTGGAGTCGCTGTTAAAAATACGAAGATAAAAAACGGTATCTCCGTATTCTAAATCGGTAAAATCTGCAAAATTCTTTTTTCCATATTGTTTTGTGCAAGAAGCGTCGGTATAAACGGCGAACGTTTGATTGACGCCGCCGAGCAGAATCTTATCGGTGAGAGAGAGGGAAGACACCGAACTATCCAAAACGAAAGGTATATTGGCGGAACCGTTATAGTCGTTTCCGTTGATTTTTAAGCGGTAGTTCGCAGTCCATTTGGCATACAACGTGATATTGGCGTTAACGGAGTCTTTTGAAAAATCCCATGCGGCGGAATACAATCTGTCTTTGTACCAGCCTTCGAAAACGGAAGAATCTTTGGTGGGATCGGAAGGTTTCCGGATTTTTTCTCCCGCCGAAGCTTTTAAGGAAGAAACCGAACTTCCTCCGTTACTGTCAAAGGTAATCGTGTAAATAATGTTACCTTGATCGCTTTCGTCGGGTAAAATATTGAGGTTCGCCTCTAAATCTTCCGTTCCGTCGTTTTTATCACAGGCAAACAACGCAAGCGGTAAGGTCAACGTCAATACGAAAACAACTATGAATATTACTCTCTTGGAAATGGTCATATATACTCCTCCACAATCTTCCGTTTATTATTATAAATAATAAAACGCAAAGTGTCAAGACTGTATATATAATTTAATATAAATATATTTAATAAAAGTCAATGCCAACGGGCATAAAAAGCATTTTTAAGCAATTCGGTTTTGTCATGCAAGACCGATACGACGTCAAAGCGATACCCTTCCGCATAAATTTTATTTTCAAACAGGTACCTTCTCGCCGCTGCGGTGATTTTTTTGATTTTAGCCGGAGTGATACTTTCTAAGGGAGAACCGAAAACACGAGACGAGCGAGTCCGCACTTCCACGAAACACAAAATTTGACCGTCTTTGGCAATAACGTCTATCTCTCCCGTTTGGGGATATGATACGTTTTTAGCGATGATTTGATAGCCGTTTTCTTCCAAAAACATGGTCGCGACTTCTTCCCCTTTGATACCCGTTCCGAATTTATCCATGGTTTATGCAAAAAAGTTTTTAATAAATGTTTTTCGATGAATGGGACAGGGGCCGTATTTTTTGAGCATTTCGATATGCAGTTTCGTCCCGTATCCTTTATGTTTCTCAAATCCGTACTCCGGATATAATTCGGCATACCTGTCCATCAGTCTGTCCCTTTCCACTTTTGCCAAAATAGATGCCGCCGCAATACAGTACGAAAGAGCGTCGCCATGTATTATCGGTGAATATGGGATACCGAAATCATGCTTTACGGCATCTACAAGTAGGTAATCGGGAGTCGGTAGTAAACTCCATAAGGCTTGATTCATAGCCTTTTTGGTAGCGTTCAAAATATTGATTTCATCGATGGTTTTTTCATCGACGAATACGACCGATTGTGCGACGGACGTGTCGGTTATTTGAGAATAAAGCAACTCTCTTTTTTTCGGAGTAAGTTTTTTACTGTCGTTTATATCGTCGAAAATGACCGATAAATCGGGTATACAACAAGCCGCCGATACCGGTCCCGCCAGCGGCCCTCTGCCCGCTTCGTCCATTCCCGCAATACAGGTAAAACCTTTTGCAAGAAGTTCGTTTTCGTAACGCAATAAATCAGTCATTGTATTTCTCCAAAATGATTTTACCGAATGCCTGCTTTCGAAAATCGCAAAGAATAGCTTTACAGGCTCGTTCGGTGTCGATTTCTCCCCCTTTTAGAATGAAGCCTCTTTTTCGTGCAAAACTATCCATGTCGGCACAGTCTCCGTATCGGGCTTGCAAGGCGTCGGGATATTCTTTTTTCAAAAAAGAGAAAAGCTGTTCCGATAAAAAGACTTGGTCGACAATTTCGTCTTTGACGGAGCCGACGAAAGCTAAATGCAGAGCTTTCTTTTGGTCGGAAAAATCGGGATATAACGTTCCCGGCGTGTCCAATACTTCAACGTAGGGATCGACGGCTACCCATTGTTTTCCTCTCGTTACACCGGGACGATTTCCGGTAACCGTTTTCTTTTTTCCGAGCAAACTGTTGATGAAGGTGCTTTTTCCGCAATTCGGTACGCCGATAACCATCGCGCGGACGGTTTTACGTACCCCTTTGTTTTTGTATCTTTCTAAGGTGTCGGCATTGAGTTGCTTCAAAACGGCTACGATTTTGGCTTCTGCTCTTTTCGTAGAGTCGGCTAAGACGCAACGGGAATTCGGCAGACCGTCAAAATACCTTTGCCATGCCGCAAGTTCTTCGGTCGGAACCAAGTCGATTTTGTTAAGAACGTATAAACGAGGCTTATTTTCGATAATTTCATCGAAAGACGGATTGACGGAAGATAAAGGGATACGTGCGTCCAAAATATATATGACGCAGTCCACCGGTTTTATTTCTTCTTTCATCATGCGGATGGCTTTGGTCATGTGACCGGGAAACCATTGAATAAACGAGGAAGGCATTATTTTTAACTCCCCAATAAATCGGGACGACGTAATCTGGTGATTTCCAAACTTTTTTCCCGTCTCCAAGCATGAATTTCGGCATGATTTCCGTTGAGTAACACTTCGGGAACTTTCATGCCCATAAATTCCGCAGGGCGTGAATACTGCGGGTATTCCAGTAACCCTTGCGAAAAAGACTCCTCTCCCGTGCTTTCGCTACTACCCAAAACTCCGGGAACGTAGCGTGCGACGGAATCAATGACAATCAAAGAGGCAAAATCTCCCACCGTCAAAACGTAATCGCCGACCGACAGTTCGTAATCGATGTCGGCATCGATGATACGTTGATCGATACCTTCATAACTGCCGTTCAAAAGAAGCAAACTGTCATACTTTGCCAATTTTTCTACCACTTTTTGAGATAGAGTTTCCCCTTTCGGACTTAAATAGATGCGTAATGCCGTATGGTCGGGATCGGCAGCCATAATGCTGTCGTGCAGAGGCTGCGGCGTCATCACCATACCGGCACCGCCGCCGTAGGGATAATCGTCACAGCGTTTATGCTTGTCCGTTGTGTAATCGCGAATATTATAGATTTCGGTTTCCAACAAGCCTTTATCCATCGCTTTTCCCAATACACCCGAGTGCAAGGCGGGATAAATTTCGGGAAAAAGGGTGAGAATTTTAATCTTCATAAACGGCTACCTCGTCGAATCGGGGTTTGTTTACGATTATTTTTTTGGCTTCGGTATCGACTTCGGTAAAGATATCTTCCGTCCAAGGAAATAAAATTTCCTTTCCTTCTTTTTTCATCACCAAAACGTCGGCGGCTCCGTACTGTAAAACATCTTTTACGGTACCGAGTTTTTCCGCATCGGCATAAACCGAACAACCTACCAAATCCGCTATGTAGTATCTGCCCTCCGGTAAAGGCGGTAGAGCCTGTTTTTCGGCGGAAAATTCCAAACCGATTAATTTTTTCGCTTCTTCTACGGTATCGATATTTTTGATTTTTATATATACAAAAGCACCGCTTACGGTGATTTTTTCCACTTCGTAAACGGTGTTTCGGATATACACGCTTTTCAAATTCTTTAAGGTCGAAGGAGAATCGCAAAAACATTCCAGTTTGCATTCTCCTTTAAGACCATGCGTTTTTATCGCTTTTCCGATTATCAGCATTATCTTTCCTCGAAAAACACGCTATAATAAATGTCGGAGCCACGACTGGCGGAGCGAACAAGAGTACGGATGGATTTTGCGATTTTTCCGCCTTTTCCGATAACTTTTGCGATCTTGTCCTTGTCAACGAGAACACGGATATCCACTTTGTCTCCATCTTCCACAAGAACGATTTCGTAGTTGTCCTCTCCGATGAAACTCTTCACGATATAATCGACTAAATCGCGCATAATTACCCTCTACTTATTTTTCGATAATGCCGTTCTTGACGAAAAGGCTGCGTACGGTATCCGAGCATTGCGCACCGTTTGCCAACCATTTCTTGGCGATTTCGGCATCGATTTTGAGTTCTACGGGTTCCGATGCGGGATTGTAATAACCGATTTGCTCGATATACTCACCGTCTCTCGCCTTGCGAGAATCCATTGCCACGATACGATAGAAAGGAGCTTTCTTAGCGCCCATTCTGGTTAATCTGATTTTTACCATAATTTTCCTCCAAAAAAATTGTTTTTATTATCTCAGCCCGAACGGTAATCTCATTTTCCCGCTCGAAAACTTTTTCATTAAATCCCTTGTCTGCGCAAATTGGTTGATGAGTCGGTTTACGTCGGCAACGGTGGTTCCGCTACCCGCAGCGATTCTTCTTCTTCTGGATGCGTTCAGTACTTCGGGATGAGTTCTTTCCTGCAAGGTCATCGACAGAATAATGGCTTTCGTCTTTTCGATTTGCGCTTCGTCCACATTGATGTCCCCTGCTCCCAGTTTCTTTTGCATACCCGGTATCATGCGGAGCATATCACCGAGATTCCCCATTTTTTTGAAACTCTTGAGTTGTTCCAAATAGTCGTTCAAGTCAAAGGTGGCGTCCTTCATTTTTTTCGCCATTTTCTGCGCTTCTTCTTCGGTAATGGCTTGTTCGGCTCTTTCGATAAGGGTAAGAACGTCCCCCATACCGAGAATTCTCGATGCCATACGGTCGGGATAGAACGGCTCTATATCGCTCAGTTTTTCGCCCGTACCGCAGAACTTAATCGGTTTATTCAGGATAGCTTTAATGGATAGTGCGGCACCGCCACGCGTGTCACCGTCCAATTTTGTCAAAATGACGCCGGTGATTTCCAACTGTTGGTTAAAAGTCGAAGCGACGTTGACGCTGTCTTGTCCGAGCATGGAATCAACGACGAGCAAAATTTCGTTCGGCTTAACTTTTGCTTTTATGTCGGAAAGCTCCTGCATCAATTGTTCGTCGATATGCAAACGTCCCGCCGTATCGATAATAACGACGTCGTTTCCGTTGGTTTTGGCAAAAGCAATTCCGTCTTTGGCAATCTGAACGGGATCGATTTGTCCTTTTTCAAATACGGGTACCCCCGCTTGTCCGCCCACTACCTGTAACTGTTTGATAGCGGCAGGACGGTAAATGTCTCCCGCAACCAACAAAGGTTTCTTTCCCTGCTTCTTTAATAAGGTAGCAAGTTTTCCGCACATGGTGGTTTTTCCGGCACCCTGCAATCCGCACATAAGTATAACGGTGGGAGGGTTATCGCTTATTTCCAATTTCGCATGGGTAGAACCCATCAATTTGATAAGTTCTTCATGGACGATTTTTACCACTTCTTGCGAAGCGTTTAAGCCTTTTAGGATATTTTCGCCCGAGGCACGCTCGCTGACCGTATTGACGAAACTCTTTACGACGGAGAAGTTAACGTCGGCTTCCAACAACGCGACGCGGATTTCCCGCATGGCGGTTTTGACTTCCAAATCGGTAAGTTGACCTTTGTTTTTCATTTTGGAAAAAATATGATTGATTTTTTCCGAAAGCGTTCCGAAAGCAGCCATTAAATCTCCTTTATTTCTATTAAAAGTTCTTGCAGTTTGTTCCGCAAGACTTCATCGGTCGTTTCTTGTAAGAGCTTATCCAGTTCTCGAGAAATGGTTTTTACTTTTTTCACAAGACCGAGTTTTTCTTCGTACTCCCGCATTTTTTTGTTTCCGGTCGAAATGAGTCCTAAACACGCCTGTCGCGATATTCCCTTTTGTTCGGAAATTTCGGCAAGGCTGAAATCCATATCGCAATATATGCGTAAGATTTCCTGTTGACGAAGGGTAAGCATCCCTCCGTAATAATCCAACAATATGCCCGTTTCGATTTTGTCCAACATTCTGTCGTGTAAACCTTTTTCCCTTTACAGTATGGTATTTTCTCATATTCCTTATAATTTGTCAAGCAAAGAATCATAATTAGTTTTGAAAAATATCAAAAAACCGTTGACAAGTATTAGCACTCGTCATATAATATTGCTAACAGATGCGATTGGCGATTGCTAACACATCGAAATATTTGATAAGGAGTATGGAACATGAATACCGAAAAATTGACACAAAAGTCTATAGACGCATTACAGAACGCTTTGCGGATTTGCCAAGGAAATCAAAATCCCGAAGTGACGCCCGAACATATTTTATATGCTCTCCTCTCCGACCAAGAAGGATTTATTTCCACACTGTTGCAACGTTGTTCTCCCGATAAGAACGTCATCTTGCAAGATTTGGAACGAAAGCTCCGTTCTTTTCCGAAAGTCAGTAATGCCGATGAGAACTTTCGTGCTTCCGTCGAAACGGAAAAAGTTTTTTCTTTTGCGGAAAACCTTGCCCGTAAAAACGGGGATGAGTATGTAAGCGTCGAGCATATTTTCGAAGGGATTTTTGAAAAAAGTCCTTCTTGTGAAGAAATTTTGCAAAGAAACGGCGTAAATATAGAAGATTTTCGCAAAAATCTCGCCATGATAAAAAAGAATAAGAAAGTAACGAACGATAATCCCGAAGTGCAGTACGAAGCCATGACAAAATACGGAACCGATCTCACAAAAAAGGCAGCC
>DCGI01000080.1:0-15139 GCA_002315475.1 Christensenella sp. UBA1782
TCTCGCATAGAAAAGAATACGCCGTCTTGCCGTATTCGATAAGGACGGCAAAAAAGCGTTATCGTCGGCGAGCCGATTCCAAGCGTTCTCCCCCGACAACATTCCGCAGATGTCCCGCACGCTTTGCACGCATTGCGGAACGACGAGGAAGCCCATCGCGACCAACACGCCGCCGGCGAGCAAAAACGTGCAAGTCAGCGCCAAACCCCGCCGCAGTTTTTTCTTCTTGATTTTTCGGAATACCTTCCCTTCAAAAAAATCTTGCGGAACCGACAAAACCAAAGCAAGCAGAACGCCCGCAAAAACGGGTTCCGTCACCGTCCAAACCTTTTTCAAAAAGCCGAATGCCACGTCGAAATTCCACACGAAAAAAGCAAGGACGGCTATCGGTACGAGCAAACGAACGTATTCCTTTTTTCCCATGCCTTTAGTATACGACAAAATACGCAAATAATTCTTGTTTTACTTTCGTTTTTCGGGGGTACAATTCCTTGCATGAGAACCAGAACACACTATTGTTTCGGATGCGGAAAAGAGGACTTCCGCAAAATGCTTTCGGGCGTTTATCCCGCCGGAAAAATCGCCTTCGTCGGCAAAAAATGCGAAGAGCTTTCTCTCTGCGCTTCCGCCCTTCCTTCGGACTACAAGGTCTATTTCTACACCGGCTGCGAAATCGAAAAAATCGTCCTCCCCGAAGACGTTCGCTTTGCGGTCGGTTTTTTGCCGCCTTCCGCGGCGTCCTTCCTGCGCAAAACGGCGGGCGACCGAAAATACGCATTTTGCCCGACGCAATTCGACTTTCGCTATCTCTATCCGTTTGATAAAACCGAAGGTTTGCCCGAATTCGTCTATTTGGATAAGAACCTGTTCTCGTGCGAAAATCCCTCCGTCTGCGCTCAGTTTTACGCGCAAATCTTTACTTTTTACTGCGAAGGCAAAATACGTTTGCTTGCCGAAAGCCACCTGCCTTTCAAAAACGTTATTCTGGAAAGTTTGACTGCCCAGTGCGAAAACCTCCTCGGCGGGGCGGGAGAAAAGGAAAAATTCCTGACCGAAGGAGCAAGACTCATGCAAGTGATGGCGGAAGAATTTCCCAAACGGGAATTTCTTTATACGGGCAGTCTCGCCGACCGCTACGGCTTATCGCCCGAACGGCAATTCGTCGCATCCTATTTTTTAACAGTTTTTCTGATTAACTTTACAAACAGACCGTTCCATGATATACTGATAAACACAACCGAAAAGGATTTTCGATACGATCCTTCCGTCTTGCCCGACAAACAAAAACTGAAAACCTTTGCGACCAAAATGAAGATGTTGACCGACCTTCCGCCCGTCCGCACGAACGAATTGATCGGTTTGCTTTCGGAGATTTCTTCCGAACTGCCCCTTCTATCCTCTCTCGCACAAAAAGGGGTTTTCGAAGGACTGAACGCTTATGAAAAATTTACACGACATTGACGTCTTTTTATTCGACATGGACGGCACGCTGAACATGGGGGAACAACCCATCGACGGCGCAATGGAAACCTTGCGTATTCTGAACCAAAAAGGAAAGCAGGTTTTCTTCGTCACCAACAACAGTTCCAAAGCAAGAGCCGACTACGTCCAAAAAATCAATCGCCTCGGCTATCACGCCGTCGAAGAACAAATCATCACTTCGGGCATGGCGACCGCTTCTTACCTGAACAAGCACTATCCCAATCAAAAAATCTACGTTTTGGGTACTCAAACACTTAAAAACGAGTTCCTATCCTATCATATTAACATAACCGAAGAGGAAGACGCCGACGTCATGGTCTTGGCTTTCGACACCGAGCTTACTTACGAAAAACTTTGGAAAGCGACCAACGTCGTCGGCAAAGGAAAACCCTACGTAGCCACCCATCCGGACTTTGTATGCCCCTCCGACCGAGGCAATATGCCCGATGCCGGTTCTTACATCGCTCTTGTGGAAAAAACGACGGGAAGATTGCCCGACGTCGTCATCGGAAAACCCTATGCGCCCATCGCGGAATTCACCGCCGATTTTTGCAAGGCAAGTTTGGACAAAATGGCTTTCGTAGGCGACCGCCTTTATACCGATATTCGTTTCGGCGTGGAGAACGGCATGACGGGTATCCTGGTGATGACGGGCGAGACCACGAAAGAAATGCTCGCCGAAAGTTCCGTCCGCCCCGACTACGTTTTAGACAGCGTCAACGCCCTTCGGGATATTTGATTTTTTAAGGTTTTTTCTATTTTGACACAAGCGTCGGCAACCCCGTTATAAGACTGCCGACGCTCTTTTTGCTTATTGCGTTTATTTTATATAATAAGTGTTTGAATCGTTTGACTTATTTCCATAAACTTGTTATAGTATTTCGATATATAACTATATAAAAATATAAAGAGGTTTTTAAGTATGCTGAAAAAACTATGTTCTTGTATTCGAGAGTATAAGACCGCTACGATACTGACGCCTGTTTTCGTATCTTTAGAAGTCATCTTAGAGTGTCTGATTCCTCTCTTTATGTCCGAATTGATCGACTATATCGATCCGAGCGTCGACGTGTTAAACCGCGACCTACTGTTGCTTCCTTCCGTCGCTTCTTCGACCGACACCCTCGCCACCGTGGCGATTTACGGCGGCATCTTGATTGCCATGGCTCTTTGTTCGTTGCTGTGCGGTGCGCTCAGCGGACGGTTCTGTGCCAAAGCCAGTGCGGGTTTTGCCAAAAATCTTCGCTACGATATGTTCTCCAACATTCAAAAGTTTTCTTTTGCCAATATCGACAAGTTTTCGACCAGCGGTTTGGTTACCCGTTTGACGACGGATATACAATTTGTTCAAATGTCTTTCATGATGATTATTCGCATGGCGGTTCGCTGTCCGTTCATGTTGATATTTGCCTTTACCATGTCCTTCATGATGAATGTCAAACTCGCCTGCATCTTCTTAGTCGTCCTTCCTATTTTAACCGTAGGACTTTATTTCATCCTCATCAAAGCCCGTCCGCAATTCGATTTGCTTTTCAAACGCTACGACGCCTTGAACGATTCCGTCGAAGAAAACGTTCGCGGGATTCGAGTCGTCAAAGCGTACGATCGTGTGGAATTTGAAAAACGGAAATTCGGCAAAGCTTCCGATCGGTTGCAAAACACCGCCATCAAAGCCGAACGCATTTTGGTCTTGAATTCCCCCTTGTTGCAATTCTCCATCTACGTGGTTATGCTTCTTTTAATCGTCCTCGGTTCCCTTTTGATTACTTCGCAAACCGAAGTTACTTTGACCACCGGAGAACTTTCCAGCATGATGACCTACGCCATGCAAATGCTGATGAGTTTGATGATGTGTTCGGTTGTCTTCGTCATGATTACCATGTCCCTCTCTTCTTCCAAACGTATCGTGGAAGTTTTGGATGAAAAATCCACCGTCACCAATCCCGAAAATCCCGTTACCGTCGTGGAAAACGGTGCGATTGATTTTGAAAACGTCAATTTTAAGTACTCCGAAAAGGCAGAGCGTTTTGCTCTTGCCGATATCAATCTACATATCGAAAGCGGGGAAACCGTCGGCATTATCGGCGGAACGGGAAGCAGTAAAACGACTTTGGTGCAGTTGATTTCCCGTCTGTACGATACCACCGAAGGAACGGTTTCGGTCGGCGGTAAAAACGTCAAAGCGTACGACTTGGAAACCATTCGGAATCAAGTCGCCGTCGTCCTGCAAAAAAACGTTCTTTTCTCGGGAACGATAGCGGAAAACCTACGCTGGGGCAATCCCGACGCCACCGACGAAGAACTTGCCTATGCGTGCCGTTTGGCACAGGCGGACGGTTTCGTTTCCGCTTTCCCCGACGGGTATAACACCCATATCGAGCAAGGCGGTACCAACGTCAGCGGCGGACAAAAGCAACGACTTTGCATCGCACGCGCCCTTTTGAAAAAGCCGAAAATTTTGATTTTGGACGACTCTACCAGTGCCGTAGACACCAAAACCGACGCGCTCATTCGGAAAGCCTTCCGCGAAGAAATCCCCGATACCACGAAAATCATCATTGCGCAACGTATTGCTTCGGTGATGGACGCCGACAAAATTATTATTATGGATAACGGCAAAATCAACGATATCGGTACGCACGAACAATTACTTGCCCGTAACAAGATTTATCAAGAAGTATACCATTCTCAAAACAAGGAGGTGCAAAATGCCTAAGTCTTCTCCGAAAAAAAACATGCCGAAAAAAGCCATGCCCCTAAACCCCAAAGTACTCGGGCGTTTGCTGAAAATTCTTTTTACCGACTACAAATGGCAGTTGATTGTGGTCGCCGTCTGTTTGGTACTCGGCGCCCTCGCCAGTTCCTCTTCCTCCATTTTCTTAAACTATATCATCGCCAACTGTATTCAACCCGTTCTCGGCGGTGTCAAGACCTATGCCGAAGTCAAACCCGTCATCCTGCGTTGTTGCGGCATTATGTGCGGCATTTACGCCATCGGTATCAGCGCCTTCTTCCTCTACACCCGTTTGATGGTTTTCGTTTCACAAACCTTTTTGGGAAAACTGCGTAAACGGATGTTTGACAAAATGGAGTCCCTCCCCGTCAAGTATTTCGACAGCAATACGCATGGCGAAATCATGAGTCACTACACCAACGATATCGACACCATCCGTCAACTTATCAGTGAATCCCTTCCCCACGTATGTCAATCGGCAGTCATCGTTTTGGTCGTCTTTTTCGTTATGCTTTATTACAGCGTATGGTTGACCTTCATCGTGATAGCCACCATTGCCGTCATGACCTTGATTGCCAAAAAAATCGGAGGTGCCAGCGGAAAATACTTTATGCAACAACAAAAGACCATTGCCAAAGTGGAAGGGTTCGTGCAGGAAATGATGCACGGGCAAAAAGTCATAAAAGTGTTCTGTCACGAAGAAGAAGCCAAAGCGGACTTCGACAAAGTCAATTCCGAACTCTTCGCCGACTGCGACAAAGCGCACACGTACGCCAACACCCTCATGCCCATCATGGGAAATATCGGCAATATCCTGTACGTCATTTTGGCGTTCGTCGGGTGCGTTCTTTCCTTAACGGGTGCGACCAATATCGCCTTCCAAAACGTGACCGAAGGTATCACCGGCATGACGCTCGCCACCATCGTTTCCTTCCTGCATTTAGGTAAAATTTTCTCCAACAACGTGGCACAGGTTTCGCAACAAATCAGCTCCGTCATCATGGCTCTCGCCGGTGCCGACAGAGTCTTCCGTTTGATAGATACCGAACCCGAAAAAGATAACGGTTACGTCGAACTCGTCAACGCCCGTTACGATGAAAACGGCAACCTTGTCGAAGCCGCCGAACGTACGGGAATCTGGGCATGGAAACATCCTCATCAAGCGGACGGAACCGTCACCTACGTACTCTTAAAAGGCGACATCGAAATGTACGACGTAGACTTCGGTTACGTCCCCGAAAAAATCGTTTTGCACGACGTCAGTCTTCACGCAAAACCGGGAGAAAAGTATGCCTTTGTCGGTGCTACGGGTGCCGGAAAGACAACTATTACCAATCTTTTGAACCGTTTCTACGATATTGCCGACGGCAAAATCCGCTATGACGGTATCAATATCAACAAGATACGAAAATCCGATTTGCGTCGCTCGCTCGGCATGGTTTTACAAGACACCAATCTCTTTACGGGAACGGTACGGGAAAACATCCGTTACGGGCGTTTGGACGCCACCGACGAAGAAGTGGAAGAAGCCGCAAAAATCGCCAATGCGCATAGCTTTATCACCCGCCTTCCGCAAGGCTACGATACCATGTTGGAAAGCGACGGAGCCAACCTTTCGCAAGGGCAGCGCCAGCTCCTTTCCATCGCACGAGCCGCCGTTGCCGACGCCCCCGTTATGATTCTCGACGAAGCCACCTCTTCCATCGACACCCGTACCGAAATGCTCGTCCAAGAAGGCACCGACCGCCTCATGAAAGGCAGAACCGTCTTCGTCATCGCCCACCGACTTTCCACCGTCCAAAACGCCGATACCATCGTCGTCCTCGACCATGGCAAAGTCATCGAACGTGGAAACCACGAAGAACTCATCGCCCTCGGCGGAGAGTATTACCAGCTCTACACCGGTGCCTTTGAATTAGAATAACCTTCCACGCACTGCGGTTTGAACATACTTTATTGACATCTAACTACAAGAAAAGAACCACCGGCTAAGCCGGTGGTTCTTCATTTTCGGGCATAGTCCTTGTTTGCTAGCCGAGTACAACGTACTTCGGTGACGACCTGCCGGTCGTTGCGTTTGTTACTTGCTACCCTTAAAATGGCCTTCCGGATAATCAATACTTCATTACATCATTTCTTGATCTTCCTTTAACTGGTTTGCAATATATTTCTTGATTGTTTCCGTATTCTTTCCGTAGGATTTTTACAGAACGTAGGATAAGCCGAAAACGAGGGCGACGCAGATGACTGCCACGAGTGCCATGTTGCACCGAAAGAAGGACAGGATGAGGGCGACGGCGGTACCGATGGCGGAGACGATGACGTTATCGGTGGCGTAGAAGATGGCGGGGAAGGTCAGTCCTGCCAAGACGGCGTAAGGCATATAGAACAGAAAAGAACGTAAGAAAACCGATTTGACTTTCTTTCGACAAAAGACGAGGGGTATGAAACGTGGCAGATAGGAAGCGACGATCATGACGAGGACGCTCCCCAATAGGTTCCAGTTCATTTCAGTTTGCCTCCTTTTTGTTTTGGTTTTTTTTGTCGACGGGAAAAATCAAAGCCAAGACCGCCGACGTAACGACGGAAACGATGATGATTCGTATGCCCATCGAGATTTCTTTCAGATAGGGCGTATAGTAGAACAGACAGGAAAGTCCTACGGCTACGCCGATGCAAACGGCGACGGGAAGGGACTTTTTGGCAGGGGGTAAAATGATGGCGATGAACATACAGTACAGGGCGATGTTCATGGCGTTTTGCAACGTAACCGGTAATATCGACGTAATCAACGAACCGCACAGGGTGCCGAT
Organism: Christensenella sp. UBA1782; assembly: GCA_002315475.1. Classification (GTDB taxonomy): domain Bacteria; phylum Bacillota; class Clostridia; order Christensenellales; family DTU072; genus CAG-1782. The sequence continues at coordinate 7,030 of DCGI01000080.1, forward strand.
TGCCCAAGCAAAATAGGGTAAAGTGGCTACGCCCATGAAATAGGCGAAGGTGAGCTTTTCCGCTTTGGCGTTGGTGATGGCGAAGATTTCATCGGTGACGAAAAAACTCATCAGAAGCCGTTTGACGACGCTCGTTTTTTCGGGTAGATACTGTGTCAAAGAAAGGCTCATCAATAAATAACGAGCGTTAATAATCAAAACGGCAAAAAAGATTTCTACCACGCTTGCCGATACGGCAATCAGATTGATGCCGGCAAACTGTCCCGCCGACGTTAAATTCGTTGCCGAAATAAGGGTTGCCACCAACGGTGACAACCCGAAATTTGCGGCAGATAAGCCAAACGTAAACGAAACAGCCAAATAGGCGAGGGCGACGGGAATACCGTCTAAAACCCCTTTTCCGTACTCTTTTCCTTTCATAACAGTTTTTTCTTTTTCTTGAAGACGGCTCTTTCGATGGCTTTAATACCTTCCACCAAAGGAATGACGGACACCGATAACGCCATAGCGGTGAAGTATTCTACCGCACTGATGCTTGTAAACTGGAACAAATCGGCAAGGAAGGGAATATAAATCACTGCCGTCGTAAGGAGCAGTGCCAACAGCAAAGAACCCCACAAAAAGAGGTTTTGTTTTTTCAAGCGGAAAATGGAACCTCTTTGGCTTCTCATGTTGAGAGAATGGAAAATTTCCGTCATGGACAACGTCAAGAACGCCATCGTCATACCGTCCGCACTCTCCTTGATAACCCAAGCACCGTTTTCCAAAAACTCGCCGATAAAGTAAGCGAGCAAGGTGAGGGCGGCTATCAAGATCCCCTGATAGGCTATATCCAAACCGATTCCGTTACTGAAAATGCCTTCTTTGGAAAGTCTCGGCGGTTTTTTCATGGCGTCCGCTTCGTTTTCTTCCATACTGAGCGAGAGGGCGGGCAGACTGTCGGTAATCAAGTTAATCCACAATAGATGGGTGGGTTTCAAAATGGTAAAGCCCATAATGGTGGCTATGAACACGCTGATGACTTCGGCAAGGTTACTGCCCAATAAGAACTGAATGGCTTTACAGATATTGCTGTAAATTCTTCTTCCTTCGTCTACGGCGTTGACGATGGTGGCGAAGTTATCGTCGGCGAGAATCATATCGGCGACGTTTTTCGTGACGTCCGTACCGGTGATGCCCATGCCGATACCGATATCGGCACTCTTGATGCTGGGAGCGTCGTTGACGCCGTCTCCCGTCATGGCGGTAACCATGCCGCGTTCTTTCCACGCCTTGACGATACGAACCTTGTGTTCGGGTTGTACCCGCGCGTAAACGCTGAATCGATCGATACTCTTGGCAAAGGTTTCATCGTCCATCGCTTCGATGTCGGCACCGGTGATTGCCTGCTTTTCGTCTTCCAAAATGCCGAGCGACTTGGCGATGGCGACGGCGGTATCTCGGTGGTCGCCCGTAATCANNGCGGATGCCGGCTTCGTGACACTTTACGACGGCATCTTTGGCTTCGGGACGTACGGGATCGATCATGCCCGTCAGACCGATGAAAATCATTTCGTTTTCCAACGCTTCGGGGGTATACTCGTTCGGCTCGACGGCGTGTTCTTTATAAGAACAGGCAAGAACGCGAAGTGCGTCGTCGGCAAGGCGTTTGTTTTCGGCAAGAATGGCTTTTCGGTCGCTTTCTTGCAAAGTCCGTACCCCTTCACTTGTCAAAATTTTGGTACAAATCTTCAATATTTCGTCGGGTGCGCCTTTGGTATACTGTACTATTTTACCGTTTTCGTTATGAACGGTGGACATCATTTTTCGTCCCGAATCGAAGGGGGCTTCCCCGATACGAGGAGCTTTTTCTTTCAAAACGTTCTTGTCCAAACCGTTTTTATAGGCATAGTTGACGAGAGCGCATTCGGTCGGTTCTCCGACCGCTTGACCGTTTTCCGATTCGGCGTCGGAACAAAGTGCCATGCCTTTGGCGAGCAAAGCGACGTCGGGCGTGTACTCTTGCACGACGGTCATCTTGTTTTGCGTGAGGGTTCCCGTTTTATCCGAACAAATGATTTGGGTGCATCCCAAAGTTTCTACGGCTGTCAATTTCCGTATGACGGCGTTCCGCTTGGACATTTTGGTGACGCCGATGGAAAGCACAATGGTAACGACGGCAGCCAACCCTTCGGGAATGGCGGCAACGGCAAGAGATACGGCAATCATAAAACTGTCGATGGCGACGGCTGCGGGATCGCTCGTCAGCGTTCCGCCTTTCCACGCTTCAATCAGTTGTACCCCGAAAATCACCACGCAGATACCGATAACCAAATACGTCAGGATCTTGCTCAGTTGTGCCAGCTTGATTTGCAGAGGGGTTTGTTCTTTTTCGGCTTTGGCAAGTACGGCGGCTATCTTGCCCATTTCGGTGTTCATGCCCGTTCCGGTGACGACGGCACTACCCCGTCCGTAAACGACCGTACTGCCCATATACACCATATTTTTACGGTCGCCGAGCGGAACGTCGCCTTCGCCCCCTTCTATCGGTTCCACTTGTTTGTTGACGGGAACCGATTCTCCCGTCAAGGCGGCTTCTTCTATCTTCATCGAAGCGTTTTCGATAATTCTTCCGTCGCAAGGCACCGAGTCGCCCGCTTCCAGAACAATCACGTCCCCCACGACGAGGTCTTCGCTTTTGACGTGTTCTATCTTGCCGTCACGCAGTACTTTACTCGTAGCGGCCGTCATTTCTTTCAAAGCTTCGATGACTTGTTCGGCTTTACTCTCCTGCACCACGCCCAAAACGGAATTCAGAATAACCACGAAAAGAATCACGAATACGTCGGTAAAACTCTCGCTTTGCCCGTTTACCACGTTGTTATAAATGGTAATACCGGCACTGACCGCCGCCGCAACCAACAACATAATAATCATCGGATCGGCAAACTGGGACAGAAACTTGACGATAAAACTCGTCTTTTTCCCTTCGGCAAGTTTGTTTTTTCCGTCGCGTGCTTCTCTCTCTGCCGCTTCCTGCGTCGTCAAGCCCTTTTCGCTCGACTGCACTTCTTGAAAAACCGCTTCTTTCGACTCCAAATATTGTTTCATTTTGCTCCTTATATTGAAAAAATAAAGTATTATATATTATATCAAAGGAATCCCGTTTTCGTCAACCGTTCTTACCGTTTTGCCTGCCTTGAGAATTTGCGGCAAGGAGAACCCTTTGGGTATTGCTTATTGTTGAGCCGATTTTATCCCTTTCGGGAACGGGCTTGTTTTTTATCGTTTTCCCGTCGATTTCTTGGTGGTTTTTTTTGTCGTTTTCTCGGGTGTTTTCTTGGTTGTCTTTGCAGACGGTTTTTGGGGCGTAGGCTCTTTCGGAGCGGGAGAGCGGGTACTCTTGTGGCTACGTCCTTTCTTCTTTTTATAGGTAAAGAAGGACACCAACAAAGCAATGATTACCGCTACGACGACTAATGCGACGACGGCGATTTTTTCGGTGTCGGAAAGGACGATTTCCATATCGTCTTCCTCTTGCCTTGCGGTCTTTTCTCCGTACAGCGTTTCGTCCTTCGTAGGCGTATACGGGAAGGTGATTTTGCCGGGATTGTCGGCGGATGCGTACCAATAAAAATTGCCGTCTAAATCCTCCGCTTTTATGGCTTCTCCGTAGCGAACGTAGAGGGTGCCTTCGGCATCTCCCGATAAGGTAACGACGTATTTTCCTTTCTCCCGTTTCGAGTAGAGAATCAAACCGTTTACGGCACGCCCATCGTATTTTAGGTTCCCGTCCTCCGATAAGTAGTACCCCGTAAATACGTTTTCGCCTTCATCTTCCAACGTGGGCAATTCGCTTCCGTACGGTAAAGAGACTTCTTCTCCGTCTATCGTCAAGACAGCGTCGCTCGTCAGTTTGACGTAGTAGGTTATATCTTCGGTAACGTAAGTAGGTCGTAACACTTTTTTCCCGTAGTCGGGTGCCTCGAAAAGGTCTTCCGTTATAGTTTTTCCGTCCACCGTTTTCGGGAAAGAAAAGCTTTCTCCGTAGGCGTATTGTCGGGTGACTTCCCGATAGTTTTCTTCGTCGATATAGTCGTAGCGATACCGTATCGTTCGGGTTACGTTTTCTTCCACCGCAACGTATTCGAGCGTTACGTCTTCGGTCGGAACGTAAGGAACGGAAACCGTTACGCCGTCTGCCTGCCATGCGTATTTCGTCCCCGCCGTCAGGCTTTTGGCAGTACCTTGTAACAAGGTCATCACCTGTTGATAACTCATCGTTTCGGTAATGCTTTCCACCGTAGCCGACGCCAAAATTTCTCCGTCGAACGTATACGTCACCGTATGCCCGACGTCAAAAAACATATCGCCGTCGCTGTCGATATATAAGTCGATAGTGCCTAATTCCTTGGTAAGATAGGTTTTCATGTTGCGCTCGGCATAATGATCCAGAGTGCTTTGTTTCGGGTGTCCGTAAGAATTGTTTTCTCCTACGCTGATGACGGCGTATTCGGCTTGGATGGTATCTAAGAAAATCTCGCTCGACGAGGTATCCGAGCCGTGATGTCCTGCTTTTAAGACGTCTACGTCGAGAGAACCATAGGTGTCTTCGATTTGCGAGATGAACCACGCTTCCTCTTCGGTTTCGGCATCACCGGTAAATAAGACCTTTCTGCCGCCGTATTCCAACAGACAGATGAGGGACATATTGTTGGAATCTTTTTTGCCCGTAAAACCGTCGTTGCCTGCCGAAAAAACGGTAAACTTGTATCCGTCCTTTTCTACTACGAACATACTGTCGTCTACCGTCGTGATCTCGTGCAAAATACAGTTTGGTTCCTTCTCGGCGTTTTCTTCCACCTTATGATAGGTTTGTGAGCCGTCGGGATAATCGTTATAGAAAATTTCGTTGACTTGATAAGTGGTGATTACGTTGGAAAGCATATTGATGTGGTCGGCATCGGGATGGGATACTATTAAGTAATCGATATCTCCTTTTCCGATAATACTTGCCAGGTATTCATAATACGGTGCGCTGACGGCGGTCGGAGCATAAGCGGTACTTCCGCTCCCCGCATCAATCAGCAAAACGGTGTCTTCGTTCAGTTCTACCAAAATGGAGTCGCCTTGTCCGACCGAGATGAAATGAATTTTTATGCAGTCATCGGAAATTTCGGCAGGCACGAGTGCTTCCGCCGTTTGCATCGAAAACGCAGGGAGGAAAAACAGAATCATAAGAAGCAGGCAAAAAGGGAGCCGTCTTCTCTTTCCGAAAAATTTTTGCAACTTTGTCATAATATCTTTATTATAAAGGCAATGGAAAAGTTGTGCAATATTTTTTTACTTTTTTGGAAAAAATATTTGACAAACCTTTTTTCCTTTGCTATGCTATTCACAACTGAATCAACAAATGCGTTGAACGAGAAGAAGTAGGCGTCGGAATCCTTGCCCAGAGAACCGTCGGTTGGTGCGAGACGGAAAAGTAACCGAAAAAGCCGAAATACACTCGGGAGCAGCTTGCCTAAAAATTTATAAATCTTTTCGGGAGAGTAACGGACTACCGAAAAAAATGAGTAAAGCAAGACGGGTTCGCCCGTTACAGCGGTAGGGACTGTTAGGTCTTGAAGAAGGCAAAGGAAACTTTGCGAAATGAGGTGGTACCACGCTTGTATACGGCGTCCTCTGTTGTCAGCATAGCAACAGAGGATTTTTTTTAGTATAAGGAGGTTTTTATGGAAAATTTACTTTCGGCACAGACGGCAGGGGGCTTGGCTCTCAAAATCATTATGATCGTCGTCTTCTTCGGCATTATGACGGCGGTCGGCATTTATTGTCGCAAAAAAGCCACCGACGTGAACGGTTTTGTCTTGGGCGGGCGTTCGGTCGGCCCTTGGCTCACCGCTTTTGCATACGGCACTTCGTACTTTTCCGCCGTTATTTTTATCGGCTACGCCGGACAATTCGGCTATCTTTTCGGTATCGCCAGTACGTGGATCGGCATCGGGAATGCCGTCCTCGGCAGCCTTCTTGCGTGGGTGATTCTCGGTCGGCGTACCCGCGTCATGACGCAGCACCTCGACACCAAAACCATGCCCGACTTTTTCGGAAAGCGGTACGATTCGGTCGGCTTGAAAATTGCTTCCGCCGTCATCGTTTTTATCTTCTTGATTCCGTACACCGCCTCTCTCTTTAACGGTCTTTCCCGTTTGTTTACCGTCGTGTTCGGCTTCACCGACGAAAACCTTGCGTACATTCTTATCGTGTGCATCATGGCGATATTGACCGGTGTTTACGTTATCGCCGGTGGTTATATGGCCACCGCCTTGAACGATTTTATTCAAGGCATCGTCATGCTCGTCGGTATCGTCGCCGTCATCGTTGCCGTCGTTTCTTCGCAAGGCGGTTTAACCGCCGCCCTCACCGCTCTCGCCACGAGCGAAACGGCGGGATGGCAATATACTTCCTTTTTCGGTGCCATGCCGATTTTCTTAGGTTTCGTCATTATCCTCACTTCTCTCGGTACTTGGGGACTGCCGCAGATGGTCGGTAAGTTTTACGCCATAAAGAGCGAAAACGATATCAAAAAAGGCACCGTCATTTCCACGATTTTTGCCATTGTGGTAGCGGGCGGTTGCTATTTCCTCGGCGGCTTCGGACGGCTTTTCGTCAACAACCCCACCGATTTTGACAGTATCATTCCCACCATGCTGGACAAAGCGATTTCGTCCGACTTTTTGATGGGGATTATCGTCATCCTCGTCCTTTCCGCTTCCATGTCCACCCTTTCGAGCTTGGTCTTGACGTCCTCTTCCACCTTGACGCTCGACCTCATCAAAGGGCATATCGTCAAATCGGAAAAAATGACCGACAAGAAACAAGTTTTTATCATGCGTATTTTACTGGTCGTCTTTATCGCCATCAGTGCTACCATCGCCATCATTCAAAAATTATATAATTTCAGCGAAATTTCTTCCCTCATGGGCGTCAGCTGGGGTGCTCTTGCCGGAGCTTTCCTCGCACCCTTCCTCTACGGCTTGTACAGTAAAAAAATCACCAAAACCGCCGTTGCGTGCGGATTCGCCACCGGTATCGTGGTGATGATGTTCTCTTTTATCTATAAACTCTGCGGAGCAACCTTTATGACGGCGGTTCTGTCTACCGGCGAAAAACTTGATTTTGCCAACTCCATCGTTATGGGCTCTCTCTGTATGATTCTGACGCTGATAGAAATACCCGTTGTCAGTGCCTTCACCTATAAATTCGAAGTCAAAAAAGGCATCCTTCACCCCGAACAAGTCGAACGGGTCTTCTCTTGTTTCAGCGGTTTGGTAACCGTCAGTATCAAAGACTCCATCGGCAATATCGTCAAAGAAATCAAAAAATAAAACTTGTAAACAGGTTCGGTTCCTATATTGCCGCCTTCTTTGCGTGGCAGAACCCTTCTCTTTGTTTAGCCTTTGCGGAGCGGAACCCTTTTCCTCAAAAAGGATTCCGCTCCGCATTTCTTTTTCCGAAAAATTTCACCGTTTCTTTATTTTGAACGGCTTTCTCCCCTTCGGTACAGGGGGATACTCTCAAACGCATCAAGAAAAAGTGCATTTTTATAGGGGGGAAGTGTCCTTCTTGCATCATGTGCCAAGTGTCAGGCTTGAAGGATTTCGTCCAAGCGAATGTCGAAAGCATCGGTTTCGACGTGGTCGAGTTCTTGACAAGAAAAGGCGAGACCTATTTTGTAGACGGTTCGGTTTGCTAAAAATTTGTCGTAATAGCCTTTGCCGTGTCCGAGACGGTTCTTGTAGCGGTCGAAGGCGACAAGGGGTAAAAACATTACGTCGAAGGAACCGTCGTACACTTCGCCGAGCGGTTCTCGAATGTCGTATTTGCCGACCGAAAAGGTGGTTTTTTCGGTGATTTCTACAAAATACATGGTATCGGAATCAATTTTCGGTGCAAAAACTCTTTTGCCTTGCCGTAAAGCGTCGGCTATGAGGGGTGCGGTGTCGGGTTCTTCGTCGGTAGATAAAAAGACGGCAACTTTCTGTGCCGTCCGATAGTGTTCGTTGGTTCGTATCCGTTGCCAAATGCTTGCCGAAGCTTCCTCTTTTTGCGAAAAGGAAGATAGCCGCAT
>DCGI01000080.1:15172-15812 GCA_002315475.1 Christensenella sp. UBA1782
TTGTTCTCGTTTCATTCTTCTTTTTTGCCGCTTTCCTTCTTTTTACGCGGTTTCGGGTAGTTAAAGTTCTCTTTTTTTGCGGATATGAGTACGTTGTAGTACAGAGCGGCATCGTTTTTAGCTTCGGCGAGGTCCATATCTACACAGTATCCGCACTCTTTCGGCGTCGCACCGGGGATTTCGCCTTCGAATTCACTGGCAAAGTCGAACGTTCTTTCTACAAGCGGATAAATGTCCTCGGTGCCGAAATCTCCCGCCACGATTAAATAAAAACCGGTACGGCAGCCCATCGGTCCGAAATAAATGATTTTATCTTTCCAAAGTTCGTCGTTCCGCATATAGGTGGCACAAATGTGTTCAAGGGCGTGCATGCTCCCCGTCGTCATGACGTTTTCCTGATAGGGGCGTTTCACCCGAATATCAAACGTCGTCAGCGTTTCATACCCTACCGTATACTTGCACGAAACGTACAGTCCCGCCTTCAAGCGAAGATGGTCGATTTGAAAACTCGGTATTAAATCCATGACTTTTTCTCCTTCCGCACAGAGGATGCGTTCTAAAGGTATTATATAGGAAAAATCCCGTTCTTGCAAGTATTTTCCAATCGGAAATTTTTGTAGGTTTACAATACATTTATTAC
>DCGI01000080.1:15858-18877 GCA_002315475.1 Christensenella sp. UBA1782
CAATACCTTCCCCTAGGGGAAGGCGGATTATCAAAAAAATAGGTGAATTATTCCAAACCGTTGTATAATTTAATTGCACAACAAAAACACAAAAGTAGGAATATTCACCTATGGCAAGTATAACACAAGATTTAGTTTTTAAGCAAGCAGTTATAGAGTATTCTGCTTACATAAAGGCAGGAAAACCGTACCAACCTACACTTTTTCAAAAAAATGTTGCAAAAAATGGGAATAACACATAAGCAAATAAGACCTTATACACCCGGACATAAAGGAAAAGCAGAGAGAAGCCATCGAAAAGACCAAGAACGTTTTTACGATAGACGCACATTCTACTCACCGGAGGACTTTAAAAAGCAATTACAAGAATACAACAAGGAATATAACGATTTCCCTATGAGACCGTTAGCTTGGAAATCACCGAACGAGTACCTTGATTTATTTTTTTAACCAAAGTGTAACAAATGTTTGACAATCCTACAAGAGTTTTTCGGCAATTCTCATTTTGCTACTTGATTATTCAAGGCAATGTGGTACAATAATAGGTGCCGAATCTCGGCGGAGGTAAGTTTAACATGAATCAAGAAAAAATCAAACTCGGTATTGCACCGATCGGTTGGACAAACGACGATATGCCCGACCTCGGCGCCGAAAATACCTTTCAACAATGCGTCAGCGAAATGGCTCTTGCGGGATTTTGCGGTTGCGAAATCGGAAACAAATATCCTTCCGACGCGAGCGTATTGAAAAAAGCATTGGATATTCGAGGGATGCAAATCGCTAACCGTTGGTTCTCCTCGTTTATTCTAACCAAGCCTTTTGCGGAAGTGGAAAAGGATTTTCGTGCGAACTGCGCCTTTTTGCAGGCGTTGGGTGCCAAAAGAATCGGAGCGAGCGAACAAAGCTATTCCATTCAGGGGACGGACAAGGCTGTATTTGCTTGCAAGTACGTCATGAACGACGACGAGTGGAAAAAACTGTGTGACGGCTTAAACAAGCTCGGCGCGATCGCTAAGGAATACGGCATTGACTTAGTCTATCATCATCACATGGGGACAGTGGTACAAACGCCTGAAGAAATCGACCGTTTGATGGAAGGTACCGATCCCGACAAATTTTCCCTTCTTTACGATACGGGACACCTTGCCTACATGGGTGCCGATTATCTTGCCGTTTTGAAAAAGTACGTCGGCAGAATCAAACACGTTCACTTAAAGGACGTGCGTCCCGCCGTTATCGAAAAAGTCAAGAAAGAAAACCTGAGCTTTCTGCAAGGCGTTCGGCTGGGAACCTTTACCGTGCCGGGTGACGGAGCTATCGACTTTGCACCCGTCTTCGATATCCTCGACAAAGCCGGATACGAAGGATGGTTACTCGTGGAAGCCGAACAGGATCCCGCCATCGCAAACCCGTTTGAATATGCCGTCAAGGCAAGAAAATATATTCGAGAAAAAGCAAACATATAAGGAGTAAAAAATTATGATGAATATCGGAATCATCGGTGCCGGCCGTATCGGCAAAGTGCACTGCGAAAGCATTATGCGTTACGTTAAAAACGCAACGGTAAAAGCCATTGCCGATCCCTTTCTCAACGAAGAGACCAAAGCATGGGCGACCTCTCTCGGCGTAAAAGAATTTTACACCGACTATCACCGCATTTTGGAAGACAAAGATATCAAAGCGGTACTCATTTGTTCCAGTACGGATACCCATTCTCCCATTTCTTTGGAAGCTATCGCAGCCGGAAAACACGTTTTCTGCGAAAAGCCGGTCGACCATGACATTGCCAAAATTTTAGAAGTAAAAAAGGCGCTTCTCGCTCATCCGGAGCTGAAATATCAAGTTGGTTTTAACCGTCGTTTTGATCACAATTTCCGCGCCGCCAGAGAAGCTTTGGAGCAAGGAAAGTTGGGGGAACTGAACGTCTTAAAAGTTTGTTCCCGCGATCCCGGTGCACCGCCGGTCAGCTACATCAAAGTATCGGGCGGGATCTTCCTCGATATGACCATTCATGACTTTGACATGGTACGTTATATGTCGGGTAGCGAAGTAGAAGAAGTCTTTGCCTACGGGACCGTTCTGGTCGATCCCGCCATCGGAGAAGCGGGTGATATCGATACCGCCGTTATTTCGATGAAGTTACGAAACGGCGCCCTTGCCGTCATCGATAACTGCCGTCGTGCTTCTTACGGGTACGACCAAAGAGTGGAAGTATTCGGAAGCAAAGGGCAAGTTGCTATCGGTAACGATACCGTTTCTTCCGCCGTCATTTCGGACGCAACGGGCGTACACGCCGAGAAGCCTCTGTTCTTCTTCTTAGAGCGTTATATGCAGGCGTACGTTGCCGAAATCAACGCCTTTATCGACGCCGTCGAAAACGATAAACCCGTATCCGTCGACATAGAATCGGGCTTGCAAGCGGTCGTAATCGGACTCGCCGCCAAGAAGTCCTTACTCGAAGGACGTCCCGTCAAGCTTTCGGAAATTCAATAAAACTTTAATTGAAGAAAGACAGGGGTGCGAGTGATCGGCACCCCTGTTTTTTTGCAACGAGTCGGCATTTTCCGTAAAAAAATGAATTTCCCGAAAAATACCATAAAAAAGCTATTGACTTTTTTATAGAGTATTGTATATACTATAGACACATGAATCCTACGGGGGTGTTTTAGATTCGATTTGCCCGAAGAGGAACGATAAGCGTGCCGGTGTCCTATCTCCGTAAATTAGGGAAAAAAAGTAATCGACAACAAACAAGTCAGTTACGCTTACGCCGCTTAGTGCGTGAGCCGTCGAGATTGCGAAGCCCACAGGCGCATGATCGGCGTGTCTTTATGTGGGGAACCGAGCTTGCGAGCGATGCGTAGCGAGAACGGAACTTAGCATCTTGGAAAGGTCTAGCCCGTTTGTAGGCGAACCCGGACGACAACAAAATGCAAACTGCGCACGAAGAAAGTTGTTTTGACACGTGTAAAGACCGGGGTGCAAGTCCCCGCATCTCCACCAAATAAGAAGCAAAGGT
>DCGI01000080.1:18953-28026 GCA_002315475.1 Christensenella sp. UBA1782
AGGTCTAGAGTATGTAGTATATACTATATATTTTAGGTCTTTTTCTTTTGTCTGCAATCAACCTTTTAGCGAAAGCCCTATATTTTAGCAATAGCCCCTACATATTAGCGAAAGCCCTACAATTTAGCAAAAGGTGGTAATTTGATGAAAAAAGTAAGGAATTCATAGAAATTTAACAAATATGGAGGAATTAGATGGACAAATCCGATGGACAAATCGCTTCTTTTGTGATATAATTTAGGATATAAAATGGAGGTATTGTAACATGGCATTTAAAATTAACAACAGACGATATACTGGCAGTAAGTATAAAATAACAGAATGGATAATGCATTCTCAAACTGCCCAGCAAAACTAGTTATTAGAGAAAACTCATCTAATTATTTATTTGAATCAGATAATGAATTCACTTTATCAAGCATGCAAAAAGCTTATAAAGGAAAAGTTGACTCCATATTGATTGATCCTCCATACAATTCGCATATTGATTATATTGGCTACAAAGACGGTAACTACGAAGATGGCTATTATAACTTTATGGAAAAACGTCTTATTTTGTCTTATAAACTTTTATCGGACAAGGGATTTATTGTAATCAACATTGATGAAGGAGAGGTTGATAATCTGGAAAAGCTCTGCAAGTCAATATTTGGAGACGAACTTGTCAAAGTATATAAGTGGAAAAAACTTCATGAGTATTTTGATGCCAATAGAAATGTTAATCCTAACAAAAAGGTGGTTTTATACGAATATATAATTATTTGCAAGAAAACAGAAAAAGCTACATTAAACAAAATAATGCAGCCTTACATAGATAATAATGTTTTAAAGGAATTTGAATCTGAAGTACCAGAAATATTTGATTGTTTTGGCACAACATCATCGGCAAAGGATGAGATAAACGAGCTGTTCGGAAGAAGAGACTATTTTTCTACGCCTAAGCCAATTAAACTTATGAAAGAGCTGATTCGTGCAACAACATGTAAAGACTCAATAGTGATGGATTACTTCGCTGGCAGCGGCACTGTAGGACAAGCATGTATTGAGTTAAATGAAGAAGATGGTGGCACGAGAACTTTCATTTTGGTTTGCAATAAGGAATCTAATATTTGCGAAGATGTAACAAGCAAAAGACTCGATAAAGTAAACGCTATCTATGAGTTTATGAGATAGTCAATGAGGATAAAGATGAAATATTTATTTTATGATTTAGAGTACGCTACGTCCAGGGGTGGTATTTGTAAAATATGCGAATTTGGATATGTTGTAACTAATGAAAAATATGAAGTGTTAGAAAAGGGCAATTTAATAATCGATCCGAACATAAACAGATCAGAATGGGATTATCGTGTAGTTAAAAAAATATTGACTAGACCTATTTCTGAGTATGAAAGCAATCCGAATTTTGCATATTACTATTCAGACATTGTTCGGCTCATCAAAAGTGCAGATTATGTTATCGGACATACATTAAATTGTGATGCAAAAGCAATAAATGATGATTGCCAAAGATATGAAAAAGCAAGTATCGATTATGATTTCTATGACGTAAAGCAAATATATAAGGAGTACAGTAACACCAAGAAAGACACATCAGTTGTAAACATCATGACTGAATTAAATATTATTGGTGATGAAAACACTCATGATGCCGAAGCCGATGCGTACAATACTATGCTTGAATTAAAAGCTATGGTTGAGTCGTTGGGTGCTAGTTTTGAAGAGCTGATTGAGTTGTGCCCAGGTGCAAAAGATAAAAACGAGAATTATCTGGTAAAATCAATCGAAGAAAATCGTATAAAAAGAGAGCAAAAATTCAAAGAAAACTTAAATGGTGATGGCTCAAACGATATAAGAAAATACGGTGATAACAAGAAGAGATATTTACAATTCCTTGATAATGTTAAACCAACGAAAGAAGGAAAAGGTAAATTCAAGGATAAAAAGGTATCTATCAGTATTAATTACGAAGAGCATCATTATAAACAAATGCTCAATTTAGTTCAGATGATAGTTAACGAGGGTGGCCAACTGATATTAAAGGCTTCACTGTCGGATATATTTGTTAAATACGATGTCACTTTAGAAGACGGCTCTTTAAGAGATGACTCAAAGTTTAATTACGTTACTGAAGCTAATGATAATGGTGCAAACATTTCAATTATTGATTTCGATGATTTTCTTGATATTCTTGAAATCACAGAAGAACAACTAGATGAGATGCCATTGGTGTCATTTGATTTTCTGTTTGAAGACGATGCGATTATTAAAGATAGAAGAGACAAGAGCTTTATTCAAAAGAAAAAGAATAAAGATAATAAAACTGGAGTTGTATATTCCAGTGGGCCTTCATCAGGAACTACTCTTGGAGAGTTATTTGGTGACTTATTTAAGAAACTAGCTGAGAATGAGGATGATTCTGAATGAAATATACCGAGTTAAATATCAAAGAAAATATGCCTCCGTCACAAGAAGCTATGTCATATCTTAAAAGCAGCTTGGAACGCTTCAAAAGAGAGAAGATTGAATGTGTGCTTGTGATTCATGGATATGGAAGCACTGGTAAAGGCGGAGTAATTCATGATAAGGCTAGACAATGGCTAAAAGCTCAAGAAAGAAACGGAAAAGTTAAATCGGTTATTTCTGGAGAGGATTTTACTATTTTTAATTTTAAGGCTCTTGAGTTAAAGAATAAGTATCCTCAATTGCAAGAATTACTGAAAGTTTGTAATAATGGAGTTACAGTTGTAGAACTTTAAAACAAGAGACTTCCTATGATTTTTTAGGGAGTCTTTTTTCTTTATTTGCTTTGGTTATTCTTACGTCGGTGTACGGTATTGAAAAGGCCACAGACCACTTCGGCATTTTGTAAGTGATTACCGAGCCATCAATAATAAAAAACTTTAGCACTCGTTCAGGAAATACGGAAATTCTCTCAATCACCACTCTGTTAAAAATGTCTATCATTTCTGCATTTGCTGGCAGGTCGTTTTTTGAATTTCTTTCGTTAACGGTTTTTAATCTGGCCTCATCTTTGATTACCTTCTGAATTGCGTCATTCAGCTCTCTATATATTATATAATGTTTAATGATTTGAATGAGCACCTTGGAAAGAGCATAGTTTAGTTCGTCTTCGTAAAGAATGATATTATCGCAACGGATACCACTTTTATGTTTGTTGCTGCAAATCCAGCGGACGACATCAACAGGATAGCATTGTTGGCATTGTTGTTGTTCAATGTTCCATCGGTATTGACATTACGAACATTATTCGCATTACCGGAATTCGGCGTACATTCTTACAATTATTAACCCGTTATATCGCTGTACCTTTCGGCATCAGACTTTTTCCAATTTCGCAAGTAGTTTTGGACTTCAAGAACAAGTCCTGTCCAATGCTCAACCCGAGAACTCTTAATGCCGAAAGTACGATATGCAATATCCATCATAGACAGTAGGGCGTAGGAAGCGGCTATTGCTTTTGTTTGGAACTGTTTCCTTAATGCAACATCGTTTTTATCCGTTACGAAAACCGCATTTGCCATAGTGATATAATTGTTTATATCGAGAGCGGAATCCACGATTTTATTTGTGATACACCAACGATAATGCTTTGGAAAGTTTTCTTCGTTGCTACAAATTTTGATAGTGTATGTTGCGAGTTCGTTTGCCTTTACCAATACAGTAAGTTGCCCCTCGCTACGCTTTGATTTAGGTACTGACATATGATTACTTCCTGTTATACGCCCTCTAACGAGGGCGATTTTTGATTTTTAGATGATGCAACAAGCCGGGACAACGCCGTAAGCATTGCCGGCATAGCCGAGGTGCAAGGCCCCATCGGGATCGACAAGACGAACACGATCCGCATAACCGGAATCCGGCGTTCTTAACCACCAATAACGGGCTGTTCCGCTTTGATATTTAATACGGTCTGCGTTCGTTGCGTTGCGGAAATACTCAAAGAGTTCTCCCTCGCTTAAACCCGAAAATTCGTCTGTTCCGAAAATGTTCTTTCTCGAAGCCAAGAATACTTTATCGTATGTAATATCAAAGGTTTCACTTCCGACTCTGTCGCAAGGGTGTAAAACTGTCTTAACGGCAACTTCGCCGATTGCTTTAACAAAGTCAACATCCATTCCGTATAAATATCCTGCAAGTTTTGCTCCGCCCGGAACTCTATCGAATACAGTAGCAGGTTTCCACCAATTACTTATCGTAGAAGTATCGCTTGAGGGAACTGCTGCGGCATCAGAGTTGAGCCATTGACGATATACGCTATCACGCCATCTGTTCGAGCCGTAAGCGTTTCTTTCGGTAAAGTTCCTGTTTCCCGTGTAAGTAGTTCCACCGATAGTTATAGACAATGCTTCCGTGTAATAAGTCCTGCTTTGAGCCGTGAACGTGCCTAAATCTACGCAACTTTCATCGCCGTCCCATTCTGCAACAGGTCTATTCGATTCGAGTGCAGCACCGCCCGTAGTAGTCGGGTTATAGGTTGTTAAGTAATTACCGATATTGAAAATAATAAAACCTTTATTAAGAATGATCAAGAAAAAATCGAAGAAGCAATAAACAAGCAAAAGAGAAAGGATGAAGATTATTACAGAGATTCTATTGAGAGGCTTGAGGGGTGGATTGAAGAAGGACAATTGCAACATAGAACCCAAATTGCATGGTTAGATAAACTTGAACAAGCATTAAATAAGTTGCAAGACATTAGACGGCATTATATAGAAAAGGCCAAAGGTTTTGCGCCAACGACATCATCGAGATATATTGATCAAACGTTGGATAATCAGCGTGCAAATGAAGCCAAAATTAGTAAACAGAAAGAATTAATAGAAAACCAAAAAGATAAAATTAAGAAAATAGAAAACAATATTGAAAAGAACCAAATGGATCTTGCGGCAAAAAAGGCAGAAAGTTCAAGTTCACGGCAGGCATTTGAAATATTTATAAATACGTTTTGGCAAGATTATAAAAATATTGATGTCGAGATACAAAAGCAATTTGAGGTAATTATCAATGGCTAAATTTGATTTTGTTTTTAAGGATAAAAGCAGTACATATTTGATAGAGAGAGCAATTTTTATTCTTTTGAAAAATGGAATAATGAGCGTAGATATTAAAGATTTACGTAAAGTGACAATATTTTCATTATTATACCCTTTTTCAAAAGAGCGAGTAGCGGAAGCAATTGCCAATTTATGTAACAATGAAATAATAACTGTTAATTACGAGACTAAAGAAGCTAGCTTTACGTCGTTATTTAAATATTTTATGCGGATTCTTTCAGAGGATAAAGAAGGATTGGCGGGGAAAATACAATGTGGAGATAGTAATATACAGGACAGCATTGCGCTTAAAGGAAACATAATAGTTGATATTAAGAGTAAGCTTCGATTGATGCAACAATTAGATTCAAGAATAGACTTTAAACCCATACTAAATTATTTGGATATAAAGGTGGTTGAATGATGGATAAGAAACAAGCGTATGAGTATTTTTTCGCACATCTAAAAAAATGGGAGAAATTTCTATCAGAATCGATAGACTCCTTAGGTTATAAAGAAGATGATGATATCGGAGAAACCGTAAAGAAGGAAAGGCAAAGAAGTGTGTTAAAGGACATTATGGTCGGTGCAGTTGCTAATCCATATTTATTAGATAGTTTTATTTACCCAGAAGGTCAGAATAAGATAGCAAGATATGGTGATATTAGACATTTTATTTTGCCTAATTTGGACTCAGCGCAAAAAGAAGCAGTAAATAAAGCGGTTAAGACCGATACGATTTGTTTTATTCAAGGTCCTCCGGGAACGGGGAAAACGACTGTTATTTCTGAAATATGTTTGCAACTACTTAAAGCTAATCTAAAGCTTCGTATTTTGATATGCTCGGAGACACATGTTGCTGTCGATAATATAATAGAAAAGTTTTACAAAATAGAGAAAGATGGTTTGGCCAAAAACTTAAAATATATTAGAGCATTTGCAAAAGAAAAAGCAGGAACAGTCCCTGTCGAAAAGGCAACGTTAGATTATCAAAAAAAGGATTATTACGAAAAATTATATAGGAGTTGCATAGAGGACAATATAGTTGAAGACTTAATAGATTTATTTGAAGAAAGCGATGTAGCATTCACAAAAGAATTGATGCTTAATACGGATTATATAGGCGTTACGTGCAACTCATTGGCTAAAATCAACTTTAAGTCAACAGAAACGTTTGATTATGTCATTTTTGATGAGGTATGTAAGGCAACGTTGCCGGAGATACTTATTCCATTGGCAATTAGTAAGCGTGCAATTTTTGTTGGCGATCCGAAGCAATTGCCTCCGGTTTTTTGCAAGAGGATGAAAAAATTATGAATGCAACTGATGCTTGTGACTTGGCAGAAGTGATGTACGTGGATTCTCTTTTTGAAAGATTGCCGGATTGTAGAAAGCAATTTCTAAACAATCAATACCGTATGACGAATGAAATCGGTGATATTATTAGCAAGTATTTTTATGATTCTCAATTGAAAAATGGACGGAAACGCTCAATAAAAGGGAGCATTCAATGGTGCGATTATTCACCGACCAAAGAATGGGGAACAGGACAAGGAGAATCACCGTATAATCTTGATGAAGTCGTTATTGTCAAACAGTTGTTAAAAGAGGAGGTTGCAAAAGGGAAAAATCGAGATATAGCCGTAATAACGCCGTATAGAGCGCAAAAAATGCAACTTATTCGCAATATCAATAAGGATGAGTATAATGGCTTGAATATTGTGATAGATACAGTAGATTCCTTTCAGGGGAAAGATGCTGATGCCGTAATCTTTTGCGTGACAAGAAGTACTGGTTCATTGAGGTTCTTCGCCAATCCGAGACGTTTGAATGTCGCGTTATCTAGGGCAAAGAACATGTGTTATATTGTAGGCTATTCTAATTTTGCCAAAGGGAATGCTACATTAAAAAATATTTATAGTGGTATTGAGAGAAGAGTAATTAATAAGTAGCAAAAGGATGCAATATGAGTAATTAATAAATAAGTTTAAGGAAATCCTAATAAAACAAGGCGTGCTAAACGATAATATTCGAGTTGCAGAGCAGAATAAAAGTAAAGTTATGGATTTTAATTATATTGATCCGCTAACTGGTGTGCTTATATCTCTTAAGGCAAAGACATTTAATGATACAAGAACTAATTCAAATTTTTTCCTAAGTCTTTTTGGAAAAATCATTAAAGGAAGACACTTAAACAAAAAAGATTATAAATATCAAACAATTTCTATTCGTGAATATGGTTTTCTTTTTGATATAAATAATATGGATAGAATTAAGAAACTATTATCTGTCATTGAAGAAAGCGATTGGAAACCATTTTGCTCACAATTCGATTTAAAATATGTATACATGGTAGGGAATGAAGATTATAAAGTATACTATGCTGCAAATTTTATTGAGAATGCTACTAATGATTCAGAATATTTTAATGACAAAACAATAAATGAAAATAATGAGGATAACACATGAAGATAGGAATTATCGGATACGGACATGTTGGTTTAGCAATGAAAGAATTGTTCAAAACAGCGATAGTTTATATGATAAGTTTAAACATATTGGCAGTAAAGAATCCATAAATGAATGTGATATAGCATTTGTATGTGTACCTACTTCATCAGCGGAAGATGGATCATGCGATACATCAATTGTTGAAGAAGTAATTAGATGGTGTACTTGCAAATGCATAGTATTAAGATCAACAGTTCGGGCTTGAATTTCCAAATGGAGCCACGCAGGAACCAGTCGAACCACTTTGTGAACAACAAAGAAATCGTACTGGTTCTTTTCTTTTAAGCGAGAAAATACCCATAAATTGACATAATTTATAAAATCACATCATACAAACAAAGTCCGATTCGCAAGAATACGGGTTAATTGTGGATAAATTTCATAGTTTTATTATGTCTAATAGGGAACGCTACCTTGGCGGGTAATTATAAATTTTTTCTGCCCACTAACCAATCTATATCAACATCAAAATAATCCGCTAATAACCATAAAGAAGTAATGTTGGGTTCTTTTTTATTTAGTACCCAACTGCTTATAGTGTTTGCTTTACACCTATTTTACCGGCAAGCGTTGTTTGACTTGTTTTTTCACTATTCATTAACTCTTTTATTCTTTTACCAACAATTATTTTCATATTAATTTCCCATCCAAAATATTTTTATAAAAAAAGACAATTTTATGTGTATTTGTAAATGATGTGAGACTAACTTTTCAAATAAATAATTGTCTCGTTATAGATTATTCCCACTGACTGATATCTGAGTGCAATGAGTGACGGAGCGTAGCGGAGTCACGAATGGAACGAAGATATCAGTTTCGGCGGGCATTGTGATAGCAATTCTTTTCGTATTTCTATTGGTGTTTTCCAACCCAAAGTCGCCATTGGAATGTTGTTTGAACGTTTTAGATATGCCCTCATTTGCTTTTGTAAATCCTCCAACGAAAAGAATTTTAAGTAGTTATAAAACCGTTCTTGGTCTTTTCTATGACTCCTTTCGACTTTTCCGTTATGCCAAGGCGTTCTCGGTCTTATCAATTTGTGAACAATACCGTACTTCTTACAAAACAAATCAAAAATATGAACTCGCTTTGTGTTGGCGAAGTTTGTGAACTCTCCGCCGTTATCGGTTTGTATGACTTGCGGTATGTATCCGAAGTACTTTATTGCTCTCTTAATAAAGTCGACCGTAGAGAAACCGTTTTGTTCCAAGTAGGCATAAATAAACCGTTCTCTTGATGCTTCATCAATAACCGTATATTGGTAGAAAGCCTGCATTTCCTTGCCGGAATAGCATGATTTTGGTACGTATTTGACGTCTAACTGCCATTTTATACCCAAAATTTAGGTGTGTCGTATGGCTTGTTATGACGAATTTTTTCTTTTGTCGATACGGTTTGTTGCCTATACCCGAGCCTGACGAACACCCTGTATAGAGAACCGGGATTTCTTGTATAGCCTTTTTCTCGTACAAGTTTCCCGTATAATTCGCATATTGAAATGGACG
>DCGI01000080.1:28102-32910 GCA_002315475.1 Christensenella sp. UBA1782
CACTCGGTAATAATCTTGTATCCATTTCAATTCTTCCGTTGTATGGGCATTTGGATGAGGAGAAAGGGGTTTGTGCGACTTGTCAAAAAGCGATTCCCTTGTCCCGTCATAAGCCTTGTTCCAACGCATCAACGATGCTTTGGAGATTTTGTATTTCCGACAAACATACGGTATGTCTTTTGTGAACCTGTAAGTTTCGACAGAATAAACTTTTGTGTTGATTTCGTGTGGACAATACCTTTTACTTGTGTTATAATCCATTTGAGTGACTTGACCTCCTAGATTTTTTGTGGTGAATATATTCTAACACGAGGCAGTCACTCTTCTTTTATTTTTTTCAGTCTCACATCAATTGTAACTCTACAGCTTTGGAGATTTTGTATTTCCGACAAACATACGGTATGTCTTTTGTGAACCTGTAAGTTTCGACAGAATAAACTTTTGTGTTAATTTCGTGTGGACAATACCTTTTACTTGTGTTATAATCCATTTGAGTGACTTGACCTCCTAGATTTTTTGTGGTGAAAATATTCTAACACGAGGCAGTCACTCTTCTTTTATTTTTTTCAGTCTCACATCAATTGTAACTCTACAAGAATTCGATGAATAACCCCCATAACCCCTTGACATAATAACTAAAGGGGGTTATAATGAGTTTGTCCAAGATACGGAGGTTTTTATGGATATGGAAAAACTGAAAGATGAACTGGAATCATTGAAAAAAGAACTCGAAACTTTACCCAAAGGATATATCTCTAAAAAAATAATACAAGGAAAAATTCGTTATTATCTCCAATGGTCGGAGAACGGCAAAAAGAAGAGTAAATATATCGACGAATCCATAGTTGATGCTCTTCGCAGTCAAATCGAACGTCGAAAAGAGATATCGGGTAGAATCAAAGAGATAGAAGCAATATTGCCCAAAGAACCGAAAAAGGCGGCTGAAAAGGTATTCCAAACGAGCGTAATGGTTGGCGAAGAATTGCGTTCATTTTCAAAAACCGTCGCATCATTCAAAAAGAGAAAATGTTTTGCCGATATTACCGATTATCTATACAGCGATATTATTGACAGGGTTTTTATTCTGTACGGTTTACGTCGTACAGGGAAAACGACTTTGATACGACAAGTCATTGGCGAGATGAAAGAAGAAGACTTCCGCAAGGCGGCATTTATGCAGATTCGCACGGGGAATACTCTTGCCGCCGTCAACGCCGATATGAAAAAGTTGCAATCGAACGGATATAAATACGTATTCATCGACGAAGTGACTCTTCTCAAAGACTTTATCGACGGCGCAGCGCTGTTCTCGGACATTTTTGCTTCCTGCGGGATGAAGATCGTACTTTCGGGTACCGATTCTCTCGGTTTTTTGTTCTCCGAAGACGAACAATTGTTCGATCGGTGCATCCTTTTGCATACGACGTTTATTCCGTATCGAGAGTTTGAAGAGGTGCTTGGCATTCGAGGCATAGACGAATACATCCGTTTTGGCGGGACGATGAGCCTCGGTGGCGTACACTATAACGAGGATTCGACCTTCGCCACAAAAGCAAAGACGGATGATTATGTCGATAGCGCCATCGCAAAAAACATTCAACACTCCTTGCAATGTTATCAACAAGCAGGACACTTCCGCGCTTTGCGCGATCTGTACGAACGGAATGAGTTAACGAGTGCCATAAATCGTATCATCGAGGACTATAACCACGAATTCACGATCGAGGTTTTGACAAGGGATTTTATTTCGCACGACCTTGGCGCATCGGCAAACAATCTTCGTCGTGACAGAACCAACCCTACAGATATTCTTGATAGGATAGACAAGGAAACTTTTACCAAACAACTGAAAGAACTGTTGGAGATTAAGAACAGATCGGAACAAACCGTAACGATTACCGATGCACACAGGGAACAGATTAAAGAGTACCTCGATTTGCTTGATCTCACAATGGATATAGAAAAACAATCCATTCCTGTTTCGGAAATCGAAAAGAGGACGGTATTTACTCAACCCGGAATGCGCTATTCCCAAGCGGAAGCATTAGTAAAATCATTGATGGCGGATAAGACGTTCGAAACGTTTTCTTTGGAAGAGAGGAAGAGAATCACAGAAAGAATACTAAGCGAGATCAAAGGTAGGATGTTGGAAGATATCATTCTTCTTGAAACAAAACTCGCAAACAAGAAGAAAAACGTATTCCGACTGCAATTCGCCATCGGCGAATTCGATATGGTAATATCGGACGAGGAAAACGCAACGTGCAAAATCTACGAAATAAAGCATAGCGCCGTTCGCACGCCCGAACAATACAAACACTTGATGGATGCCAAAAAGTGTTCGGATACCGAGTTCCGCTACGGCAAAATCACCCAAAAGGTCGTCCTCTATCGCGGCGAAACTTGCAAAGTCGGCGATATTGACTACATCAACGTGGAAGAATACCTCATGAACCTGTAATTCTGCCAATACGTTGGCAAAATTACTCAAAAACAGCGAGGTGTACCCAATATTAGGACAGATAACTGTTTGCAAAGTAAAACGGATACGCTATTATTCATAGTAGGGCTACGGCTGTAGGTTTACAATACATTTATTACGAAGTCACTAAAAGGATAGAATCAAGAATACAAAGCAATACCTTCCCCTAGGGGAAGGCGGATTTTCAAAAAAGGCAGGTGAATTATTCCAAACTGTTGTATAATTTAATTGCACAAAAAACCACAAAAGGAGGAATATTCACTTATGGCAAGTATAACACAAGATTTGATTTTTAAGCAAGCAGTTATGAAGTATTCGGAGAAAAAAAGAAGTTACGGAGGCTGCAAATAAGACCTTATACACCCGAACATAAGGGAAAAGTAGAGAAAAGCCATCGGAAAGACCAAGAACGTTTTTACGATAGACGCACATTCTGCTCACTTGAGGACTTTAAAAAGCAATTACAAGAATACAACAAGGAATATAACAATTTCCCTGTGAGACCGTTGGCTTGGAAATCACCGTTTTGTTCCAAATAGGCATAAATAAACCGTTCTCTTGATGCTTCATCAATAACCGTATATTGGTAGAAAGCCTGTATTTCCTTGCCGGAATAGCATGATTTTGGTACGTATTTGACGTCTAACTGCCATTTTATGCCTAAAAATTTTGGTGTGTCATATGGCTTGTTATGACGAATTTTTTCTTTTGTCGATACGGTTTGTTGCCTATAACCGAGCCTGACGAACACCCTGTATAGAGAACCGGGATTTCTTGTATAGCCTTTTTCTCGTACAAGTTTTCCGTATAGTTCGCATATTGAAACGGACGGGTTAGTGGTTTTATTCATGCACGTCCGTATATCGTCATAACGAGCAATTTCTTCCATCAAAGCGGTATCCTTGACTTGATTTAGGAGGATGATAGTATACTGTTACTCTGTCAAAAAGCTTTTTGCAGACCGTATCTTATGCTTCGGGCAAATCAATTACCGTTTCTCCCCGATAAGGAATAAACGATAAGACGGTTTCGGTGTTTGCCTGCGTATACCGCATGGTAAAGGCAAGCAAAGTTTTGTGCGCGGCGTCCGTTTTGATTTCGAAAGAAAGATTTTTCAACGTTCCTTTTATTCCTAAAAACGCAGACGCCTTATTGTCGGGCACCGAGAACCGGAATACGGTATTCCCTCCTTCTTCGGTAACGCTCATGTCTGTCATAACGTCGAAATCAAACGAATATTCGGCAACGTTGACGGCGGCAAACGTGTTCAGGGAGCCGTCTTTCCATACCCAAGCGGTACCGTCGTACGTTGCGATTTTCTTTTCCCGATAATAGGACGTGGCGCATTTTTCGGTATAAAGTCCCGCCGTACGATCTTCGTTGACTTCTTTCGTGGTTTCATAACGAGAACCTACCGTCCCGTCCGTATTGTCGAGTCGGACGGAGACCGTATGGGCATTGACGACGTTATCCCGATAGAACTGTTCCAACGAGTAATCATAGCCGTTCGTGCCCTTGACCGCATAGCCTTTGACGAGGGACACAATTCCTTTTTCCGTTTCGTACGGATCGACAACCGGCGTGTCATTCCCGCCGGTATTATCGTTCTTTTTCCCGAAATCGCAGGCAAACAACGAAAGCGCACAAGCGAGTACCAAACAAATAACTATTATTTTTTTCATAAAAACCACCTTTTCCCTTGTAACAACACGTAAGCTGCCAGCGAGATATATTGAACGATTTGCAGAATTGCCGTAAAATACTTGTTTTCGATTTCTTTGGCAACTTGGTATTCGGAACGAATGGATTGTATCAACGTAGTATAGCGAGTCGAATACGTATTATAAACGGCATACTCGTCGGCAACCGCCGTTTTATCGTCGATATAATCGTAATACTCGGAAGCCTGAACAAGGCTTTCGTAGAAAGTTTCCAAAGCCGCATCCGGATCGATTGCTTCCACCGCCGCAACGAAGTACGAAACGGCGTCAAGTTTATCGATTTCTTCGACTTCCTCCTCTTGGCACGCCGAACAAACTCTGTGCTTGCTCCCCTTTTCGGTAAAGGTGGCTTCTTGCACCACCGTCCACTCTCCGAACGAATGTCCTTTGGCTGCCGTTTCCACGTCGGTTTTCACCTGTTCTTCGAAGATTTCATTTTGGAAGGTCGCCGTCAGCGTGGCGATTTCCTTTTCGGTACACGTTTGCGTTTGCGTTACGTCTTTCTTCGCCGACACCGTTTCTTCTTCGATATGTTTTGCATCGTTCTTGCAAATGCGTTTTGCCGTACAAGTCGCATAGTCCTCGCTCCACGTATAACTTATTTT
>DCGI01000080.1:33014-45181 GCA_002315475.1 Christensenella sp. UBA1782
GTACAGGTCGGTGCTTGTGCGGTATGGTGTTCTATATCGTGCTTATCGGCGTCCACACCGAGATTTTCCGTCTTGGTGTCGGAATAGGTTTGATAGGTCGCCGTATACGTTTGAATCCCTTCCGTTACGCAGTTTGCCGTCGTCGTGATTTCGTCGGTAATCTCGCAATCGTATTTTTCCACGTGCGTGTTGACATGCGAGCAGATGAAAACGGCTTTGGCGGTGAACCCCGTCCATTCGATTTCGTCGAATTGGTAATCGTGTCCGAGTGCCTTGATTGTATCGGATTCCTTTTCGCCGCAACCCGAACAAACTCGTTGCTTAGTGCCGGTTTCGGTACACGTTGCATCGGTAACGGTTACCCAATTTCCGAACGTATGGTCTTTTTTAGGAAGAACGACATCGGCGATTTCTTCGTTTTTATCGTCAAAGTATTTCAAACAAACGGAACATTGCTTATGCCCTTTTTGTCCGTCGTTCTTGCAATCGGCGGAAATTTCGTTCTGCCACGCACCGTATTGATGCGAACCCGCCCCGATGATAACTTCGGTTGCTTCGCTCGCTTCGGTTTTTCCGGTTGCCTTGTAACGGACGTAATACGTTCCGTTCGTCAAGCCCTCGATAGACGACTTGGTAACGGCGATCCAATTCTTTCCGTCGGTACCGTATTCCATCGTGGCATCGACACCGGTAACGGTTCCGTCGTCGTTTTTACAATCGGTACAATCGGTCTTGCCGACAACGGGTGCGGGTATTTTATTGTCGGCGACTTCGGCGGTTTCCGCACTCGTCAAAACGCCGCTATGGATACCGTCGGTTACGGTAACGTGAATCTTGTAGCCTTTGTCGGCATCGGTAAGCATGTAAAAGTAATCGGTTGCTCCGCTTATCACCGCAGAACCTCGATACCAGGTATAAACCTTGGTCGCATCGTCCACGTTGCCGTCCTTCACTTCAAAGTAGAGATACTCTCCGACCTTGGCGGTTCCGCTGATTTCAATGCTTCCCGCAATATCGTCTTTACCGCCGCCCGAAGTTCCTTTGTCGGCGACTTCGGCGGTTTCCGCACTCGTTAAGGTTCCGCTATGTACGTTATCGGATACCGAAACGGTAATTTTTGATCCCTTATCCGCATCGGTCAACGTGTAAGAGCTACCCGAAACGCCTACGATGGTTTCGCCGTCCCTTTTCCAGCTGTAGGCGGCTGTGTCCGTGTCGATATTGCCGTCTTTAACTTCGGCTGTCAACGTTTCGCCGACTTTGGCTTCCCCTGCGATTTCTATCGTTCCGCTGAGGGCGTCTGCCACAGGCGGAGTAGAACACGTCAAAATGAAAGTGGAAAACTGCGTTACGGTAAAGGTTACGTACACGTTGCCGGAGGCATCCGTTTCGTAGGTAAAGGTCTTTTTCGAAAGGTCTCCGCCGTTATCCTTATAGATGATTTCGGTGCCGCCCGTCGTCAGTCGGTGCGTTACCGTATCGGGAACCGAAGTCCCCGCAAACAAGGTGAGCGTCATTTCCTGTCCGTTCAAGTTGCGGTCGGGGATGGTTTCCGATTTATCCCCGCACGAAATGGTCGGATGCACGTCCATGGTAACGGTATTCTCGGTTTTTTCCAAAACTTCGATACTCGATTGTATGTCGATTTTTGCATCGTTTTCCTGAATGTCCTTCTTCTTGGCAAAGACTTTGATATAGTCTTCGTCAATGGCGTCGATAACGCCCGAAACGGCACTCTTATTGCCTTCTTTCTCACAGTCGGCACCGAGCTTGGAATAATCGCTCTCGGTCTTCTTTTCTTTAATCTCGCAGTCGTTACCGTCCAGCGTCGTCGCTTTCGAAACCAGTTTGTACAGACGTAGGGACGTATTCCCTAAAATAATTTTGCTGCTTGTCGTTACCGCAAAGACTTGATTGCCGTCCCCTTGTAACGTGGCTTGCATAAGCTGTTTGCTACCGTCCCACGAAGCAAAGGAAAACGTCTTGTTTGCCGAGGCGGTAATGGCAAAACCCGTTCTTTCTTCCCACGTTCTCGGCGAAAGTACCAGACCGTCGGCAAAGTCGATACAGGCGTCGCCTATGTACAGACTATAACAGGTTTGCGTGTCACTGCTCTTGGACGGAATGGTGTTGACGGAAAAGACGAACGCACTCAACTTATCGATATCGGAAGAAGAGTATCGGTCGTTCTCGACGTCGGCTTGCGTGCGAGAAACGTTCAAGGCACGCACGTATTTTCCTCCGTTATCGCTGACCTTTTTGACCGCTTCCATCACCTGCCCTTCGTCGTTCACGAGGATGTATTTGGCTCCGGCTACGATATCGTCCAAACTTTCCACACGAAGGAAGTATTTATTCATCAAAACGATTCCGCAAATGTCGCAGAACAAATCGCCGTTTTCATCCTTATGCCCCGTCGCATAGGTAGTAACGGCATCGACGGAATCGAATTCGTTTCCGTCCACGTCGTAGTATTTATTGCAAACGGAACAGTAGTTATATTCTTCCACACCGTTGACTTCGCATAGCTCACTCGGCTCGGGCACGACGGCGTCGTGATGCACCAAACTGTGATTGCCTTTTTCAACGATAAAAATTCCGACGTCGCTTGCGTCCAACGTATCGGTTCCTCGGTAACGGAACCAGAAAATCGTACCGCCCTCTACGTTGGTCAAAGAACCTTCGTACGTTATCGTCGGCGTAACGGTACCACCGCCGGTACCCGTACCCGTTCCGCCACCGCCGGTACCGGTGCCTTGTGAAATCTTTTCTTGCACCGCGGCGTTTTGCCAGTCCTCGAAGGTGTCATCCGTATCGTCGTAAGCCGACGCAATACGGTACTCCAAACCGTCCCGACGCCACGTTACCGTTCCGTAGTCGGTACAGTTCGCCGGACTGACGACTTGTACGACGGTACCGGAAGGCTTGATTCTGGTATTCGGTCCGATGACGATGCTTTCACTCTGCATCGTTCCTTCTCGGGAGGTATGATGAATTTCATAATAATAGACGGCTTCCTTCGCAAGCGAGGATTTCGTAAGCACGTACGAATCGTTGGCGGAGGAGAAGCTTTCGCTTAGTGCCACACCGTCCCGATACCACATAAAGCTCAAATTGCTTACCGAATCCAACCCTTCCACGCCGTAATTTGCGTTTAGGACGTATTCGTTTTCATAGTCGTAGGTATTGATTTTTGCCGTTCCCTTCAAGGTAGGCTCTTTGGCAAGGAACGTTGCGGTATAGTAACAACTGTTTGCCGAGAAGGTTTCCCCGGATAAACTCTGCGTAAGCAGATTGCCTGCCGTTATTTCCGCCGCTAAGTCGACGCCGTCAAACGTAATGGAAAAGTGAAAGGCGATTTTACTGCCTGCCCAACTCGAATCGCCCGAATAGTTTTTGAAAACGTATCCCGTCTTGGTGTTGAGATGCAGGTTTAATTTATATCGGTCGCCCCCGCGGAAGATATTTTGATTCTTCCCCAGCCAAATCGAGCTCGTCCCGACCTTCGACCAACCGAGAATACGAATATAAACCCCTTCCGTTTCTATCACGAGGTCGCGAGAAGCTTTATCGTACCCTTCGGGAACGGTCAGACCGGTAATAACCACCTCGTCCACTTCGACGTTGACGGTAAAGGAAAAGGTAACGACGATCGGATCGACGTTGTCGGCGGTAATGACGAGCGTCGTTTTATGGGTGCCTGCCGGTGCACCCGTCTTCGGTTTCACGGAAAAATAGGTATACTTCTTGGCATAGTTCGATGCCGCAACGGAATTCTGCAAGGAAGACGTCGTAAACGTGAAATACGCGTCACCCGTCCCTGCGTGGCTTACCGAAATATTCGATAAAGCGTTATTGCCTCTGTTGACGATATCGAATCGTTGTTCAAAGCGATTCGCTTCGGTAACCGTATAACCTACCTTTAGGTTCTCATAAGGTCGTAACGACGTATCTAAAAGGTGGTCGAACGAATAGCTTGCCGTATCTCCGCCGATTCGTTTATAGGTTACTTCTTCGGTGTCGCTCGTAGAAAGATTGATTTCCACGTGTTTGTATTCCAGTACCGCTTTGTAGGCTTTTTTCTCCACGCGAAGCTTCACGTCGAACGAAACGGAAAAGTGACTGTTTTGTACGGTAACCGTTTCCCAATAATAGTCCAACGGATTGGGTTCCAAACCGAGAACGGGTTTGACTTCCAAAATAGCGCTTTCTCCGCTGTCGATACTGTACAAAATCGGTTCATATTCAAAATACGTCCCCGCCGTGGAAGTGTTATACAGTACAAACGTAACGGTCAGGTCGCCGGTAGGTTGCGTCCCTAAGTTATTAAACGTAAACAAGGCAGATTCCGTCCCGACGTATTCGTCTTCAACACCGCTGAACGTGTACGCCCCGTCGGCATAATTGACGGAGGTACAGACCATTTCCAAATCGTATTCGCTTGCCGGTAATTTATCGAACGTCAAATATCCTCGCACCATCAAGTGCTGTTCTTGACGGAAAATATCTTCGGCGCTCGTACTGCCCAGCGTCAAAGTGACATCGTCGGCAAAGCGATAGTTATAAGAATTGGTAACGGTCGCCACTACGCAGATTCGATAGGTTTTTCCCGCTTGGAAGGTAGCCGACGTAGGAGAAATCCAACTGTCCCCCGACTTTTCCTGATAAGTAATCCCTACCGAATAGCCCGTCGCATTGTAGTTTTTCGGAGAAACGGCGGCATCGGTAACGGGTGCAATCAAATTCTTTTGTTCGACGGTGACCGAAGGAATTTCGGTAACGGTATGTACTACGAAATTGACCTTAAAGCCTGCCGAAACATTATCGTTATAGATATTGACGGTGGCGGTATAAGTGCCTGCGGCAAGACCGCTTTTCGGCTGAACGGAAAGATTGTATTCTCCGCCTTTGGCGATACTCGGGACGGAAGTCACGCAAGAAAAAGCATTGCTTCCCACAGAATAATCGAAATATACCGTCAAGTCTCCCGTCGCATTGCCACCGGCGTTGACCAGTCGGAATTCTTTTGCCGACGGAGGCGTCGCGCCCAGCTCGATTTGTCCGAAATTATAGGTGCTACTCGGCAGAAGCTTGGTCGTGTCGTTATACGCTTCCAAAACGTAGGGTGCTTTTTCGGTGATTTCGATTTTGAGTATCACGTAACCCGAT
The DNA here is from genome assembly GCA_002315475.1 of Christensenella sp. UBA1782. Classification (GTDB taxonomy): domain Bacteria; phylum Bacillota; class Clostridia; order Christensenellales; family DTU072; genus CAG-1782. The sequence continues at coordinate 38,184 of DCGI01000080.1, forward strand.
ACCGACTCGTCCCCGTTTTTCCATTGCATGGAAACGTAAGAATACTTCCCCGCCGGTGCGGAGGCGTCTACCGTCACCGTAACGGTAAAGCTTCCGTTCACCGCCAAACTTTCGACGGCAAACGTATCGGAAACGAATACCGTTTTTTCCTGCGGAATATCTATTTCCAAAGCGGTAATCGCTACCTGCCCTTCATTCTTAAACGTAAAGGTTTTCGTCACCGTCCCCACGTCGTCTTTATCCACCGTACCGAAATCAAACTCGGTTCCGTCGGAAACGGGGCTTTCTCCGTCGTAGACGGTCAGTTTGTACGCCTCGGACACGACTACGGTAACGTCAAAACTCATATTGATATTGTAACCGTTAAAGGCGTTGGTTTGCGTCGAATAAATCCGTAACGTCATGGTATAGGTACCTGCCGAAAGGTCGGATACGGGACGTAAGGTAAACGTCGTTTCGTTCCCTACCGTAAGACTGCTCAGCGTAGACACGCTCGTGGTAAACGCAATGACGGAAGAACCGCCGCCCGATGCCGAATCATCACCCGATGCCGAGCCACCGCCCGATGCCGAACCACCGCCCGATGCCGAACCGCCACCCGATGCCGAACCGCCGCCCGAAGACTTCGGCGTCAGCGAAAGTGCCATAGCAAGGGTAGGTGCGCTTCCGACGTTTTTGATTTTTATCGACTTGCTTTTCGAGGCAAGCTGGGACTTATCGACCGTACCGAAATCAATGGCGGAAGTTATTGCATCCGTTCCGTCATACACCTCGATAAAGTTGGTGCTTCCCGTATAGCTGACGAGGATGGAACCGAAATTGGGTGCCATTTCAAACGCCGTATGGGCTTTCCCGTTGACGGTGAGAGACAGACTTTCGCTAAACAAATAACCGCCACTCATAAAGCTGACCGAGAAATAGCCGACGCCGTTCGACGCATTCGTCTTATTTACGCGAAAGACACCCGACGACACTCCCGTTGCCGAAGCCGTTGCTCGTCCCGTTTGTTCGTTGACAGTCAACGTCAAAGACTCTACGACGGTTTCTCCTTCCGCATAAGCGGAAAAACTTTTTTCGCTTGCCGCCGTTCCTAAAACGAAGACGGTCAAAACGAAGATGATAAGCAATGCGAAAACGTGCCGAAGCTTTCTTCGCTTATGCCCTGCGTTATCGGTTTTTTTCATCAAAATACCTCCTATTCGAAGATGATTTATATTCATTATATATAGTTTACAAGTAATGACGGATTGCTTCAAGGTTAAAACGCGGGGGATTTTTTGGAAAACGCGGGGGATTTTTTGGTTTTTCGGGTGACACGATAAAAAAATATGGGTGATTTTTAGTTATTTTTTCGGGATAATATTTATTTTTGACATTTTTGGAAATTTTCGGCAATGTTGACAGATTTCCTTTTTTATTGTAAGATATTCTTGGGTTTTGACTGTAAATTTATGAAAAAAGGAAAAATATATATGCAAAGTAAACAATCTGAAAAAAGGATTCTGTCGATTGCGGCGATACTTACCCTTATCTTTTTACTTGCCCTTTGCGGTTGCACGAATCGGGAAGACCTACCGAACTATATCGAAAACAACGAGGCTTTTTTGAAAGCTATACAAAACGGCGACGGCGTGATTTACGTCGGCGATATTCTTTTTGCAAGTCCTACCGAAATCGTACTGAATTATCCCGTACAAATCATCGGAAAACCCGAAAAATCCCTTTTGGAGAATGTGCGTTTTACCCTGAAAGGCACCAACGTCCCGAGCAAGACCACCGATTTTTCCTTCCGAAACATCATTTTGGACGGCAAACAAGAGAAGAAAGACATACCGTTCGAAGAAGGCAAAACGTTTGACGAAATCGTCGGGGACTTGCCGCAATACCACGCCGTCGACGGCAGTATCGGGTATCTTACCTTGACCGTGGACAACTGCGAAATCAAGAACTTTTTACATGAAAACGGCCCCGCCCTTTACGTCAATAACGATGCGAACTTCCGTAACGGCAAAAAAACTTTACACTTGTTGGGTACGAAAATTTATAATAACGTTTCCTACAGCGGAACGGTCAAGGTTTTCAGCGACGTTTTGACGACGTATATCGACCGTTGCGATTTTTATGCCAATACGGCAAGAGCGGGACAGGGCATATCGGTCGGAAACGGCCTTTCTTATATCACCAATACCGACATTCACGATAACGACTTTTTCCATTTTGTCTATTATATGGAAAGGAGACTGCCCGCCGTCTTCCACGATGACAAAAAGACGTTCAAAGGTATCACCGCCAACGCTTTGGGCGGTTCTTGCGGCGCCCTCTTTATCGGCGGTTCTCACACGACGGTCGACACCTGTAAAATCTACAACAACCAAACCGTTTACGGCGGAGGTATCGGCATCATTAACGCCGAAACGCTGGAACAAGACGAAAAAATCGAAATCAAAAACACCGAAATCGTCAACAACGTAGCCGTTCGCTGCGGCGGGGGTGTCTATATAGAGAGCAATCAAGGGGAAACCACCTATTTTACAAACTGTACCCTGCTCGGCAACAAAGCGGGAGAAGAAGGCGGCGTCTTGTACACGACGACCTACGCTCCCGATAACGACCAAAGCTACGGCGGGAACGTACAGTTTACTTTCTGTACCATGGCAAACAACGTCGCTGCCGATGCCGACGCTTTTACCTTTTACGAACTCTTAAAACCCGAGCTTGCGGGAAAAATCACGTTAAAAGGTTGCTTCGTTTTAGACAATTCTCCCTACCTCTCCGCCGAAACCGATTATACCTACGTCGCTTCCAAAGAACAAGCCCTTGCGGAAAACGTCATCACCGAAACAAGCTTTGCCAAACTTTCGACCGACGGTATCCGTCCCGTTTCGGGCAGTAAAGCCGATATAAGCGTACCGTCCGCCGTCTATCAAACTTGGACGAACATCGATACGAACGAAAAAGTACGAGCCATCGGCTTTATATCTCCCGTCGAATCCACCGAAGAATTCCCCTATTGGACGTTGGTTTTCCCTGCCCTCGCCATAGACGTTCTTGTATTTTTACTCGTTTATTTCAAAAAGAAAAAAGCAAAAAAACCGATTCTTTCGGCAGCTTCCGAAGTCGTCGCCACACAGAAATTCGACTATTCGTCCTACTCCTTTGAAGAAATCGCCGAAAAAATCGGCTCGCTCTACGACGACGTACTCACCAAAAAAGAAATCGTCGTCGCCACCTATCTGCTCTACGAAAAGAGTCGAAAAGAAATTGCGCAAGAACTCATTCTCTCGGAAGAAACCGTCAAAACGCACCTATCTCACATTTTCAAAAAAACCGACGTTTCCTCCAAAAACGAATTCAAGGAAAAAACCGAAAAATTACTTTCCGACCTCCCCGCCCGAAAATAAACCTTCCTTCGTTCTCCGCCGTTTTCGTAACGTGCCGGTAAAGGACTATCCTTTGGCAATACTTTCCTTTGCCCTTTGCGACGGCACCTACGGAAAGGAGTTTTTTCAGCAACGCGGAAGAAGGAGATTTCGTAATGCCCAATAGCTCCGCCACGTCTGCTCTCCCGAAGGATTTATCAAAGTCGAATTGCCGTAAAAGTTTTAACGCGTTGTTCGTCGTCCTGACGGACAGACCTGCCGCAACGAGGCGATCAAAGTCCTGTTTGGCAAGGCAAAAGTCCTGTTTAAGAGAGAATAGTCCTGTTTAATCGGAAAAGGCGAACCGAGAAATGCCGTCTTTTACTATGACGGATGCCGGCAGAAAAGGGCTTCGTTCCTAAAAAGCAGTTCTATTGTAGTGTTTACTTGTATGATGCCAAGAAGAGTATTCCGCGTATTCTTTATAAGGCTTCAAAAGTTTTATATCTTCCGTATCAACACCCAAATAGTCCGCTATTTCTTCAACAACCGATTGCTTTGTCCATTTACTTAAAGGCTTTTCTCCGTTACTGTATGCGCTTCTTGCATTGTTAGACATAGAGTATCCATCGTACCCGTCACGACCGCCGATAGAAAATTTCAATAAATCTGTTGCATTTTCTGAATTATGTGATATAATCTTATTAAGAGTCATTCCCCTCTGCGTAGAACCTTGATTTGAATCTTGGTTGCTCGTTAGCGAATGGCTCTTTTTTATTTCAATTAAGTCATAAAACATTGCATTGTTATTTTCATCGATAGCAAGCAATAATTCCGCATTAAAAACTATTCCATCTAAGGAAAAAATAACTTTGTATCTGTCGAACCCACTTTGGCAAAATATCTGGATAATATTTGTTGACATATTCAAGAAGCTGTGCTATAGTGATTTTGGAAGCGGTTCCGTGGTTAAAAGCCATGGGTTCTTTAGGAACAGCCGCTTCTTTTTTTGTGTTAATTGCGTAAAGTACATCAATATCTTTAAGTTCATTGGAATACTTATTTATTATAGAACGAACAATATATAAATTTGCCTCATCTTTCGCCACGCCAATAAGAATATAAGCACTATTCGCATTTTTCCTAACACCTTCCAACTCATTTATTCTAATAGATTTTTGCAATATTGAACCTATGCTACAAGAAATCATTGCAATATTATTAGTATTTCTTGTTAAACTGTGCTTTATTCCGTTAGTGCTTACTATTACATCGCTATTGATATCATTTACTTTTACAGAAACACTTCCGTCTTCTTGTATTTTACCATATCTTTTAGCATTGTTTTTTGCCATTTCAATAATAGTTTTTCTATCATATTCTTGTATTCTATTTAACTCGGTAATCATCATATCAGGCTTTGATACAAAAAACTCATAGGAATATTCATTATCTTTTACATTTTTATCGCCGAGACTAAACCTAATATCACTATGCGTTGTCGGATTTTTGTTGTCTATGTTTTTGATTTGATTACTTTCAAACGGAACATAAGATAAACCACGACTTTTTATTTCTTCTCCATACCCACCCGTAGAACCTTCATCAAGAATAATGCCGTCATAATCGTATCCTTTTTCTTGCAAGAAATCAACGAGGTCTCTACCGTCCATCCAATCCGGTAATCCACTTTCCATTAGAGGAGTACCCGTTCCCCATTGACCAAAATATTCTTTATCAAATATGGTTCGTTCTTTTTTATTTCTCGTGTCAAAAGGCTTTGTGATATTCAAATAAACGGAATAAACATCTGGGTTTTTTGCTTCTTTTTTGTATCCTAAACTGCTTGCACCTTGATTTTTGTATCTTTCCGCATATTCTTTGTTTTGCGTAAAATATGGTGCAGACTTAAATACCGTAAAACCTGCATTAGGTGTACCATGATACATAACAAGAAGATTACCGTTCTCGTCAACTACCTTGCTATTCTTAAAATACTCTCGTTGCTTTTCGGAAAGTGTGTTCCCTTGACTGTCTTTTTTCCCGATAGAAAACTTGGGACTTTCGGTTTCCGTTGCCCCGTCGTTATTTGTTATTTCGGTTGTTCCGTCTTCGGCGGAATGGTCGCCTGTAGTTCTTTCAGTTTCCGAACCACTTCCTCTTCCGAATTGTCCGTTTCCTGTATTATTTCGTCTACCTTCTTGTATGTTTTTAGGGTTGTTAATGACATAATCAACCGAATCGTATCGTCTGAAAATGTCCTCAGTCTCTTGCTGAACTCCTCTCCACTCACTTTCATATATCTTCCTCCTATTTATATCTAAATCTGACTCATTGTATAAAGATATTGAGAAATCTATACCATCTTTGATATCACGATTGCTTGATGTACTATCTGATATTCCATTTCCGCTATTTTCTCTTCCGGTACGTTCTCTTTCAACCATTTCAGAAATGCTAATTTCTGTCTGTTTGTTTTTAATTTCATTGCTATAAGAACTCTGTTCGGCATTTCCATCTGACGCATAGTAGATAATACCACTATCAGCGGATCTTCCATATTTTCTGGTGTATTCTCGTTCAATTCTTTTTTCATATTCTCCGTATTCTCCATTCTTTATTTTTTCTATTACTTTATAACTATTATCTGCATCATAATACTTCTCTACTAAATACCAATCATCGTGATAAGATATAAGTCTATGGTCTCCATACTCGACATTTTTATTACTTGCCCACCAAACTGCAAATCTATGTGCTTCACTTATTCCCTCTTTTTCTCCTGGAAAATTCCCATATTGAAAACTGAATTGCTTTTTTGCATATCCGCCTTTTCTAAACTGTGTATCTTCAGTATACGATTCATCGGTAACGTTGTCAACGGTCTTTGTCGATTTCCTTGTCGCTTTTGAGGCGACAAATTTCGAGCCTGCGTTCTGCAAAGCTTTCGTGTACGGTTTTTCTGCAGAAAGAAGTATAGCCAATTCGCCCTTGTCTTTCGCATCGTGTTTCTTAAATATTGCGATAGCGTCTGCGTGTATGCTCAAAACATTGATTACTTCCTGCTAATATTCGCCACGCGATAAGCTTCCCGAACGAAAAGAAAGATGGGAGCGCGCATTTCTCAGAAATAAAAATAGCCCGAATCGTTTGAAACGGGCAAAAATAACTATGATTTTCGGAAATAAAAAACCGGTCTGGCTTCCTTGTTATTCACAAAAAAGTTCGACCGGCTCTTATTTGGTGGGAACAATAGGGCTCGAACCTATGACATCTTGCTTGTAAGGCAAGCGCTCTCCCAGCTGAGCTATGCTCCCAAATGTGGTGACTCCTACGGGAATCGAACCCATGTTATCGCCGTGAAAGGGCGGTGTCTTAACCGCTTGACCAAGGAGCCACATTTGTTTATTAAGTTTTGTAATATGGTAGCGGCGGTGAGATTCGAACTTACGACCTTCCGGGTATGAACCGGACGCTCTAACCAACTAAGCTACGCCGCCACATTTTTTCTTTTGTAGAAAAGTATTGGGCGCGGGGGTGGGATTTGAACCTCACGACCTCCGGGTTATGAGCCCGACGAGCTGCCGACTGCTCTACCCCGCGATATTTAGCTTGTATATATTAGCATAATATCGCATT
>DCGI01000007.1 GCA_002315475.1 Christensenella sp. UBA1782
GGCAGCGGTGGTGTCCTGCAGGACAGGGCTGATGGTGGCACGAGGGAAGAAAGCCGATGAACGGGAAATTATTTTAACCATATTAAAAATAGAGGAGATTCTTGCGGCTCGTGAGAAGTATGACTGTTTGGCAAAGTATAATACCGGAGAAATCGTCCATAAGAAGCAGATGGCGTTTCACAAGTGTTTGAAGAGAAACCGTTGGGTTTTCGGAGGAAACCGTTGCGGTAAGACGGAGTGCGGTGCGGTGGAAGCCGTTTGGATGGCGAGAGGAAATCATCCGTACCGAAAAAATCGCGATAACGTTTTCGGATGGGTGGTCAGCGTTTCGTACGAGGTGCAGCGGGACGTGGCGCAAAGTAAGATATTGCATTATCTCAATCCCGAGTGGATAGAAGAAATCGTGATGGTCAAGGGCAGTAAAGGATGTCCCGAAAGCGGCGTTATCGACACTATAGTGGTGCGGAACGTATTCGGCGGGCTTTCCAAAATCGGTTTCAAATCCGCCGATCAAGGGCGAGAAAAGTTTCAGGGTGCCAGTTTGGATTTCGTATGGTTCGATGAAGAACCGCCGCAAGATATTTATGAAGAATGTAGAATGAGGGTGATGGACAGAAAAGGAGAGTTATTCGGAACGATGACGCCGTTATCCGGTAGGACGTGGGTATACGAAGATATCTATTTGAACCGCTTTGCCAATCCCGAGATTTGGACGGAACAAATGGAATGGGCGGATAACCCGTATTTGGATGCGGAAGAAATCGAAAACTTATCCAAGAGCATGTCGGAAGAAACGCTGGAATCGAGAAGGTTCGGGCATTTTACGGGAAACGGCGGATTGGTGTATCCCGAGTTCGATGAGTCGGTTCACGTAATCGATCCGTTTGCAATTCCGTTTGAATGGCAAGACTGCATCAGCATTGATCCCGGTTTACGAAATCCCCTTAGTGCCCATTTCTACTGCAGAGACTTTGACGGAAACGTTTACGTCGTTGCCGAGCATTACGCCCGAGAGAAAGATATAGACTATCATGCCGACACCATTCGAAGGATTGCCGATAGCTTAGGATGGCATCGAAATACGGCAGGACAGATAGAGGCATTGATAGACAGTGCGGCGGGACAAAAAACGCTGGCGTCTTCTAAGAGTGTGGCAGAGCTGTTTTATGAGAGAGGTATCGCCGTCAACTGTCACGTAAATAAAGATATGTTCAGCGGAATCCAGACGGTAAAAACGAGATTCGCACAGCGACCGGCAAGCATCTTCATATTTCGGAATTGCGTAGAGATGATTCGCGAAATCAAGGGGTACACGTGGGGAAAAAACGATTTACCGGTCAAAGAAGACGATCACAGTATGGACGAATTGCGATACTATCTGATGAGCAGGCAACCAAAGACAAGCAAGAAAAAAGAATCGAGTTTGATGGAGGAAAACTTGCAGAAATTGATGCGAAAAGTCAAAAGGGGGTGAGAAAAACGATTGAGATACTTTACAAGAAAGCCAAAGGGTACGACGTGGAAGAGGTGACGGGAGAATACACCGTCGACGAAAACGGAAACAGGCAATTGGTGAAGGAGAAAAGGACAAAGAAGCATATCCCTCCCGACCTTGCCGCCATTAAGGCATATATGGAGATTAAGGATGCCGAATTGCTTAAAATGGGAACCGAAGAACTTATTAAAGAAAAAGAGAGATTGCTTCAAGAATTAAAAAAAGCGGAGGAAAGAAAATGAATCAAAACAGTATCGATCCCAGAGTACAGTGGGTGAGAGAGGATTTCAAGCAGCGTGTAAAAGCGAGAGAAAGTTTGGAAAAAACGTGGATCCTAAACTTCAATTTCTATGCGGGAAATCAACAGTCGGAAGTATTGCCCACCGGAGAAATCACCGAAGCAAACAAGCGATACTATTGGCAGGAAAACGAGGTGTACAATCATATCGCACCTATCATAGAGGCTCGGTTATCCAAGTTCTCCAACATTCGGGCGTCGGTCAGCGTAGCACCGTCCACGACCGACAGTTGCGACGTTGAAACGGCGAAGTTCTCCACCAAACTGTTGCGGAGTGTGGAGGAAGAAAACCGTTTTCGAGAAGGGGTTTCCGAAGCGACCTTTTGGGCGGAATTGACGGGGACGGCGTTTTATAAGGTGATTTGGTCGCCGACAAAGGGAAGATGCTTGCTCCCCGAGGAGGGATTATACGAAGGGGACGTCGATATTGTCGTTTGTCCGCCTTACGAGATATATCCCGACTCTTTGACGGCGGGGGACGTCGATCAGTGTCGCAGCATTATTCACGCAAAGGCGTATCCCGTTTCGGTCGTCGAGGACGTTTGGGGTGTTAAACCGACGCCGGAAAGTCCGACGGTATTCAGTTTCGACAGCATCAGTATAGGCGGCGGTGTCAATCAAAAAGGAAGGAATAAAAAAGTATGTTCGTCGGAAGTGGACGGGTACGTAACCGTTTTGGAGCGGTATTCTTTACCGGACGGGGAAAATCCGGAAGGCAGATTGATTATCGTGGCGGGGGACAAGCTTTTATATGACGGTATTCTACCCTTTCGAGTGGGGGAAAATCGGGAAAGAGCTTTACCCTTCGTGCGGCAGGCGTGTATATCGCAACCGGCTTCTTTTTTCGGAACAAGCATCATCGAAAGAATGATTCCCGTACAACGTGCCTATAACGCCGTTAAAAACAGAAAACACGAGTTCTTTACCAGAATGTGTGCCGGTGTGTTGATTGCCGAAGAAGGGAGCATAGATTTGGATGAATTGGAAGAAAACGGAATCGAGCCCGGAAAAGTTATCGTTTATCGGCAGGGAAGCAACGAGCCGAAGATGGAAAACTGGGGTGCGGTGCCGCCCGAGTTTGCCGAAGAGGAAGACAGATTACTCAGTGAATTCGTATCTATCAGCGGCGTCAGTGACTTTTTGATTTCATCGGGGTTTACCTCCAACAACGTATCCGGTGTCGCTTTGAACTTGATTATCGAACAGGACAGCAGTCGTTTATCCATTACGACCGACAATATCCGTAACGCCGCCAAAGGGGTAGCGAAGATGATATTACGCTTATATAAACAGTACGCCGGTGAGAAACGCCTCAAACGTATCTACGGTGAAAACGGACTTCCCGAGAGAGCTTATTTTTCGGCGAATGAAATCTCCTGCGACGACGTTACGTTTGACGTTTCGGAAGAGTCGGTCAACAGCGCGGAAAAAAGAAAGCAGATTGTGCGGGAGTTGTTCTCGATGGGACTTCTGTCCGATAAAGACGGCAAGCTGAATGATTCTTCTAAAGTAAAAATGATAGAAATGTTGGGATTGGGCAACTGGGAGAGCGCAATCACCGAAGAAGAATTACAGAGAAAGAAAGCCATGCGTGAAAACATATTCTGCGACGAAAAGGCTCCCGAAATAAGCGAAATAGATAACCATTCTATTCATATAAGCGAACATACCAAACGTCTTTTGGAAGATAACGGGGAGCTGAACGAAGAAACGAAAAGAAGGCTCATGGAACACATCAGGATGCACAAAGACGGCTTGGAAAAACAAAACGACAATACGGGTAAAACCGAAAACAAGTAAAAAGGAGTTAAAAGTATGGAAGAAGAAAAAGTTTCAGTCCTTCCCGACGAAGTCGACAAGAAGGAAGAAATCTCTTATGGCAAGTTTAATTCTGCCGAAGAATTGCTGAAGGCGTATAGTGCCTTAGAGAGCGAGTTTACGAAGCGCAGTCAACGATTACGAGAGTTGGAAGCACAAAGCACGCAAAGTGCAAAAGAGAAGGAAATCGAAAGTTTCGTGCAGAGATTTCCCGTAGTCGAAAGATTTGCCGACGAGTTCAGTGCCGAGTTAGCCGGAACCGCAGGGGCGGAGCAGGAAATGGAAAGGGCTTTAATCAACGTACTGTCCAGAAAGGTAAAGACTGCCGACGAAATGGCGCAAGACGAAGGAGTGATTCGGAGGGTACTCGGTGAAGAGGAAAACAGGGAAATCGTCATCAACGGTTATTTAGATCGTATTCGAGAAAACGAAATCCCGCCCGTTCTCACGAAGGGGGGTGCTATCCCCGTTACGCCGACCTATCGAGCGAAGAGTATTCACGAAGCCGGTGAAATAGCAAAAAAAATTTTAGAAAGGATTTAAGAACATGATTACATTAACCAATGCAGACAAAATTTTACGTTCGGTGTACTTGGATGCGATTTGTGAAGAAATCAGAACCAATACGTCACCGTTCTTATCTCGTATTGAAAATACGAGCGAGTACTTACAGGGGAAAGAAATGATCGTTCCTTGCCGTACGGGTATCAACGGGGGGATCGCATGTATGTCGGAAACCGCCAATCTTCCCGAAGCGGGGAATCCGTCTTATCTTTTGTTTAAGGCGTCCCTTTGCAACATTTACGGTAATTTGGAATTGACCGACAAGGTGCTTCGCGTAGCGCAAGGCAATCCCGCTTCTGCCATCAACGTACTGAACAGTGAAATGGATATTATGCTGAAATCGGCAAAATTCCAATTAAGCCGTATGCTTTTCCAAAACGGAAAAGGTATATTGTGCCGTTTTGATACCCATGCCGTCGCCAACCCGAATATGCTTTCGGTCGACAGCACCAAAAACTTGGCGGAGGGTATGATCGTCGATATTTTGAACGCAACCGGCGTCAAGATGTCGGGCGGCTATACCATAACGGCAATCAACAGATCGGCGGGAACCGTATCGATTTATCCGTCCACCAGCGACTATACCGGTGATTATATGTTGACGATACAAGGTAGCTATAATAACGAAATCTACGGTATACCGTATCTTTTCGATTCTTCGCTTACCACTTTGTACGGAAACGTCCGTGCTGCTATTCCCAATATTCTCCCTCGTACGTATTCTTTCGGCGACGTGACCAACGATAACATTCAGGAAATATTGGATAACACCGAAGAATTCGGAGGTTCGCAACCCAACTTGCTTATCGCTTCCTACGCGGCGCGTAGAGCTTATCTCGAGTATTTGAGAACGAACTGTTTGAACGTCAACCATCAACAGATCGAAGCGGGCTTCTCGTCCATTACCTTCAACGGAATCCCGTTGTACGTGGAAAAATTTGCTCCGGACGATTCGGTATTCTTCGTCAACACCAACGACTTCAAGATGATTCAATTAAACGATTGGAGCTGGGTGGAAGGAAACACCAACAACATTCTGAACCCGATCAGCGGAAAAGCGGCATATTATGCTACCCTCGTGAAGTATTGCAACATTATGTGCATACGTCCGATGGCGCAAGCTAAGTTGTATTTGGATCCGTCGTTGCAACAAAGCTCGAGCGGTAGCGGTTCCACGACCGGCAGCGGTTCTACGAGCGGCAGCGGAACTACGAGCGGAGGCACCGGAACGACAACCGGTAGCGGAACGACCGGAGGCACCAATACGGGTGACAGCTCGCAAGGTACGACCGATTTACCCGAAACCCCCGCACCCGGCGGCGGTAACTAATCACTAAAAGGGAGACGCAGATGAGAATAAAAATTACGAACGACCTCTATGACATTGCGACGAGAATCAAGGAAATAGACGAGGAATACGAAATTTTCTTCGATACCGATTTGCAGAAATTTACCCTTTGGGGAAAAGGCATACAACAGCTTGTTTTTCCTTTCGAAGGGTTGGATTGCAGAGCTTTGCGGTATGCGGAGGAAACGAGGGTGCGCTATCTTGACGAAATCATCGCAAAGATGGATAAAGAAAAGGAGGAGTACGATCGAAAAAGGCTCAAAACGGCACAGGACAAAGTGGAAGATGAGTTTTCTCGCCGTCTGCGTCTTTCTAAGATATAGGAGGCAAAAATGACGACAAAAAATATATTGGAAAAAGCTGCTTCCCTTTTGGAATTGACGGTGAATTTTACGACGGTAAACGCCACGAGTGCACGTTTTTTATCGTGCGGCGAACTGATTTTGAACGAATTGACCTCACAATATACGGACTTAAAAAAGACCGAAACGGTTTTTCAGGAAGGGGAAGTACTATATAGTTCCCTTTCCAAAGGACCGGTTCTCAGAATTCTTTCGGTCAAGCAAAACGGCAGGAAGGTGAAATTTCGAGAGGGGACGACGAGTTTCGAAGTATCTTGTAAGGGGCAGGCGGAAGTGACGTATTCCTATTGTATCAAAGACGTAACGTTGACGACGAATATCGAGTTGCCGCCGCGTTTTACCGACGATTTGTTGGCACTCGGCGTGGCTGCGGAATATTGTTACAGAACGGGGTTTAACGACGGCGCGCAAAAATACGGAGAACGTTATACGACCGCTTTGCAAAACGTCGTCGGATGTAAAAAAACCGTCGTGTTGTCGGCAAGGAGATATTTATGAGTTATTACCGTTCCGCTACGTATTCGGAGAATAAGCGTTATTGCTATAAAATCGAGTCCTATGCGGGATTCGATGCGGCAAGCCAAGAAGACGGTATGCCACTCAATTATGCACCGTACGGATATAATATCCGCATCGCGAACGGTTGCTTAACCGAAGGCTACGGCGTCGGTTACGCAACCGTAGGCGGGCATCGGATTCCGTCCACCCTGTCGGGGGGAATCGGAATCAAAAAGCTCTTTTTATATAAGAGATTTGACCGCACCTCGGGGGTGCGGGATGACCGCCTTATCGTACTCGGCGATACGGGAGAAATCTATCAAGCAAACCTCTCTACCGCATCCTCGTTTGCGTCCGTCGACGCCCAAGTCAGCAGTATGAACGTGACGTTTTTGAATTGCGAATATCAAAATAAAGATTACCTCTTTATCAGCAGCGATCGGGGAGAAATCATCTTGTATGACGGGACTACGGCGACGACCTATACCGATAAACCTTATTTGACCGATGCTTGCGTATATAATAATCGAATTTATGCGGTGGCGGGTAGCGGGAAAAACGCTTTGCTCTACAGTGGCGTATGGAATCCGACTTCGTGGGGAGATAACGATAAAATATCCTTCCCCGACGAAGGAGGAAAACTCCTGAAAGTATTGGTTCTGAAAGACAATCTCTTTATATTTCGGGAACGTTCCGTCTACCGTTTTACAGCCTATCAAGGGAGCAGTGGGTATTCTTTAACGCAGGTTTTGGTAACCGAAACGCCTATTTATGCCAATAGCGCCACCGTATGCGGAAGTATGTTGTACGTGGCTACGGGAGAAGGATTTTTCCGCTATAACGGATCGACTTTCGAGCGTTGTTGGCAGAGTTTGTTTCCTCTTATCGACGATTTATCCGGTTGTGCGGCAAAGAGTTTTCGCGGAAGATATTTTCTCGCTTGTCGCATGAAGACGGAAGGCGAAACGGTGGGCGACGAAGGACGGCTGGTACAGAATAACGCCGTTTTGGGAATCGTCGACGAAAAGGACGTGAGCGTATTACGGGGGACGGACGTATGCGGTTTTGTTCCGGTAACGTATAACGACGATTCGGCTCTGTTTTTACAGTTTACGTACGGTTATAAAATGTACGATATCGGGATGCTTGACGAAAGCGGAAAACTGTTTTCCGCATCTTTACAAAAGAAGTGGAGAAGTCCCGTCAGTTGCTTATCGCATCTGCAATACGGAAAAAGGTTGCGAAAGATTTTTCTGCGACCGAGCGGAAACGTGACGCTGCAAGTCATTTTGGACGATACATACGAGTTTCAACTCGGTAACGGAGGAAGCGTTCAGGCGGTTTTCGTCAACAAGAAAGCCGATGCGGTCGGTTTGGTCTTGACGTCAACGGCGGCTTCCTTTCGTCCCGGTTCTATAGAAATGGAGTTCGAACTGCCGGAAAGGAGTATATATGACAAATAACGAAATCGAAGATAAATTGAATGAAATCATTGCCCGTGTGGTGGCACTTTGCGAAAAGATAGATGCCTTGCTCGGGGAATAAAAGGAGAGAACATGTGGGATCAACTGTTAGAAATGGCGACGGAATCGGGAATATGGGCGGTTTTGTTCGTGGTGCTGTTTTATAAGCAAATCAAAGAAAGCAAAACGAGAGAAGAAAAGTATCAAACGACGATAGAATCTCTCGCCGATAAGCTGAAAATGGTTGCCGAAATCAAGACGGACGTCGAAGATATCAAAAATGCGCTGACGGGCAAAAGCGAACCGCTTTTGGACGAACCGAAGTCGGAAGACAAGAAAAACTAAACAAAAAACGCACTTGAAAGCAATTTCGGGTGCGTTTTTTGTTTTTCTATATATGGGTAATTAGTTGCCCAAGTCTATATTGACAGGGGAAAAGATGATATGTTATAATGTTCTCATAACAGAACCAAAAGGAGAAAAGATGTATATCGCACATATCGACGAATACGGCAAAAAGCAGTCGGTACAAGAGCATAATCGGAATGTGGCGCAGCTTGCCGAACAAAAAGTGGAGAGGATTGGTTTAGGAAAACTTGCTTATTTGACCGGATATTTGCATGATATAGGGAAATACTCAACGAGATTTCAAAAGTATATTACCGCACAAGAGGGAACAAAAGGATCGGTTATTCATTCTACGGCAGGATTACGGTACATTTTTGATGCCGTTGAAAGACTGCATCCTACTCAAAAGTGGTTGGCGGAACTCGTCGGATTTTCCGTTGCTTCTCATCATGGATTGATGGATTGTATTTTTTTAGATGGGACGAACGGTTTTTACGAGAAAATACGAAATGACGATCGGCAGGGAGATTATGAGGAGGTAAAAGAAAGATTCGAGGAGGATGCTTTTGCTGCAATCGATTTTGACGGGGTTCTTGCGGAGGCCATGCGAGAAGTATCCGAAAAAACTTACGGCAATTCTTTCGGAAGAGGGCTGTTGGCAAGACTACTTTTGTCGGCGGTCATAGATGCCGACAGACGGGATACGGCGAATTTTTATTTCGGAGAGAAAAAGGAAGAAATTGATTCGAGATCTGTCTTTGAAAGCATGGCGAACGAATGGGAAAAAAGAATTGCCGAATTGGAAAAAAAGGCAAGACCTTCATTGATTAACGACGTTCGGAAATACATTTCACGGAGTTGTTTTGAATCTGCGCAAAAAGAGGAGGGGGTTTATCGGCTTTCGGTGCCGACAGGTTCGGGCAAAACTCTTTCTTCTTTGCGGTTTGCCTTGTGGCACTCCATACGAAAAGACAAAAAAAAGATTTTTTACATTGCTCCTCTTTTGACAATTTTGGAGCAAAATACGGCGGAAATCCTTGCCGGTGTGGGCGTGGAAAACGGAAAATACGTTTTAGAACATACGTCGGATATCGTAGCAAGTGCTATGAGTGATGAAGATTCTGCCCGATACGAAAGTTTAGCGGAGGATTGGAGTGCACCGATAGTCGTAACGACGATGGTACAATTCTTAAACACCTTGTTTGACGGTAAAACTTCTTGTATTCGTAGGATGCAGGCTTTGGTCAATTCGGTGATTATCATCGATGAAGTGCAGAGCATCCCGATAAAATTGACAAAAATGTTTTGTGCCTCCATACGGTTTTTGACAAATGTTTGCCGATGTACCGTTGTAATTTGCTCGGCGACGCAACCGATTGCAAAACTCCCTCAAAACATTCAGATAAAAGTCCCGTCAATGAAAGAATTGGTTACTCTTTCATCCGAACAAGAAAAGGTATTCGAAAGGGTAAAAATATTTAACGAAACGGATACGCCTTGCACATTGGAAGATTTGGCTGAGAAATTACGGGAAAATCAAAAAAAGTCAACCGGTACTCTTTGTATTTGCAATACTAAGAAAGAAGCCGCAAAATTGTTTGATATGCTTTCGATGGCGTTTCGAGGTGAAAAAACCTCGGTATATCATTTGTCTGCCGGAATGTGTAAAGCCCACAGAACCAAAGTGTTGGAAGACGTTCGAAAAAAACTATCGGAAAACGAGTCGGTTCTTTGTGTTTCAACACAAGTTATTGAAGCAGGGGTGGATATTTCGTTTTCGTGTGTGTACCGTGTTTTAGCGGGATTGGACAGTATCATGCAATCTGCCGGAAGATGTAATCGACACGGGGAACGAGAAAGCGGTGACGTTCATATTATCCGATTGCAAAATGAAAAAATTACCGCTTTGCGAGAGATCGAAAAAGCACAAGAGGCGGCGAAACAAACCTTTGCAGGGCAGAAAGATATAGTATCGAAGGACGGAATTTCCTTTTATTATCATCGGCTGTATCAAATCTATCCGGCAAAAGATTTGGAGTTTTCCGTATTAAATAATACATTATACGATTTACTCGGTATCAGAACGGGCTTTGCAAGTGCGGATGTAACATTTAAGCAGGCTTTTAAGACGGCGGGAGAAATGTTTTCGGTCTTTGACGAAGAAACGATTTCGGTAATTGTACCCTATGACGAAACGGCGAAACAGTTGATTATCGATCTGTGCGGGAAAGAAGCCGAACGTAATTATCTCTTCACTCAGAAAAAATTGGAGGCTGTAAAACCGTATATCGTTTCGTTGTACAAGCCGCAACAAAGGGTGCTTGAGCAAAACGGAGGACTTTACGCAAGAAGTATTTGTGGACAAAACGTACTGTTTTTACAAGAAGATTTTTATTCCGAAACCGGTGTAACGGATGAAAATAATAAATTAAAAGGAGGTTTTTAATGCATCAGAATCAAGTTGAATTTGAAGTCTATGGCGACTATGCTCTTTTTTCCGATATTGTTACGCGCGCAGGCGGGGAAAAGTGTAGTTATCAGATTCCTACGTACGAAGCCATCAAAGGTGTTCTGCACAGTATCTATTGGAAGCCGACCATTATTTGGATTGTGGACGAAGTCCGCGTGATGAATCAAATCCAGATGGAAACCAAAGGTGTCCGACCTATTCGATACGCAGAAGCAAAAAACGATTTATCGTATTATACCTATCTGAAAAATTGTCGCTATCAAGTAAAAGCTCATTTCATTTTCAATGAAAACCGACCGGAACTCGAAGCCGATCGGAACGAGAACAAACATCACAATATCGCTAAGCGTGCTATAAAAAAAGGCGGTAGAAGGGATGTTTATTTAGGCACTCGGGAGTGTCAAGCATATGTCGAACCTCGTGTGTTCGGCGAGGGAGAGGGGTTCTATGATAATGTGCCGTTACAGACATTCGGAAGAATGTATCATGGTATTACATACCCCGATGAAGCATACTCAGAAACGACGAAAGGGAATCTTACCGTACGATTTTGGGATGCCGAAATGAAGAATGGTGTGATTTCGTTTCCCATGCCATTGCAGTGTACGGGCACTTATGAAAAAGTGATCAAGAAGTATGGAAACGTAAAAACATTCGGTGTGGAAGAACACAATTTTGTCGTTGAAGAAGAGGAGGGGAAATGAGTTGGTTTGAAAAATGTATCGCCACCTATGATAACAATATCGACATGGCGGGGAAATGCTCGGGGCCCATCACCGTTCCTCTCGTGCCGATGTTTTTCATCGGACAGAAAGTAAACGTTTCGGTCACCGTAAACGAAGCCGGTGATTTTGTAAGTGCCTATGTTCTTGCAAAAGACGAACAAAACACCATCATACCTGCTACGGAAGAGTCGGGAGGACGTTCCAGAGGAATTGCTCCGCATCCGTTTTGCGATAAGCTCGGCTACCTTGCTTTTCAAAATCTGGACGGAAAAGACTATCAAAAAAAACACGATGCCTATATGGCACAATTACAAGAATGGTCTCAAAGTCCCGATGCTCCTATTCTTGTAAAAAGCGTTTTTATCTATCTTTGTAAAGGAACGCTTTTGGAAGACTTGCGGCAACAAGGTATTTTGCAAGAAGATTTCGACGTAGAAAAAGAAGAAAAAACGATGGTTCGGTTCAGTGTGCTTCTTGCCTCGGGAGAATCCGTCGATTGTTGGAACAGTCCCGTTTTTTTTGAGAGCTTTGCTCGATATTACGTAGGACGGAATGCTTCGCAAATAGATCTTTGTTACGTTAGCGGGAAGCATGAAAGCGTTTTACACAATCACCCGAAAGGAGTTTGGAATCGTGCCTACGGAGCCAAAATTATTTCAGCGAACGATAATGCCGGTTTTACGTTTCGCGGAAGATTTTCAAACCGGGACGAAGCCTTTATTATCGGGAACGTTCCTTCGCAAAAAGCACACAATGCCCTTCGATGGGTTATCGCCAATCAAGGAACGTCGTTCGGCAACAGAGTCTTTGTCGCTTGGAACAGTTCTAAAATCAATATACCGAAACCGATGGGATTTTTGCCATCCGACGAAGAAGAGGAAGAAGAACAGCCGTCCACGCAAATAGAGTATCGTGAGAAAATCAATAAGGCTTTGTCGGGGTATGGCATAATCGGTTCGGAAATCGATAAGAATGTTCAGATAATGGCGTTTGAGGCGGCGACGACCGGAAGACTGTCGGTAACCTATTATAACGAATTGGACGGAAGTGACTATTTACAACGGCTTCAAAACTGGTACGGCGATTGCTGTTGGGAGTTTTGGAAGAACGATAAAAAGGTTGTACGTTCTCCGTCGGCAAAAGAAATTGTGGATTTTGCATACGGAACACAGCAGTCGAAATTTGTGGAAGCAAGCGACCAAGTTCGTTCCGAACACATACAGACGCTTCTGCACTGTATCGTGGATAACGCCTTTATCCCTATGGATATTGTTCGAGGATTGGTAAGCAAGTGCCAAACAAGACAAGCTTATTCTTCGGGAAATTACGAAAGGTTGCTTTCCATAACCAGTGCTATTTTGAAAAAACACTATAAAGAAAGACAAAAAAAGGAGATAGAAATGAAATTAGACATATCGAACACCGATAGAAGTTATTTGTTCGGCAGACTGTTGGCAGTTGCCGAAAAAATCGAAAGGGACACTTATTCCGCCAACGAACAAGATCGAGAACCCAATGCCATTCGCCTGCAAGCGGCGTTTGTGCAACACCCCATGTACACATGGAAAAATCTGGAAGGCTTGCTCAATCCGTACTATGCCAAATTACCGGTCGGTATGCGTGTATTCTATAAGAACTACATCGGCGAGATTTTGTCTTCGGTTCGGGAAGAAGATGTGGGAATCTTGAACAAGCAGTTGGAAGATACCTATATTCTCGGTTATTATTTACAAAGAAAAGACTTTTACACAGCAAAAAATTAAAAACAAGGAGGAAAGAAAAAATGTCTTTACAAAACAAAATTGATTTTATGGTATTGGTTTCCGCAACCAAGTACAACCCCAACGGTGATCCGTTGAACGGCAATCGTCCCAGAACCGACTACGAAGGGTTCGGTGAAATTTCCGACGTATGCATTAAGAGAAAGATTCGTAACAGAATGATCGATAAAAATTGTTCGGTATTCGTACAATCGGACGACAAGAGAGTGGACGAGTTTAAGTCTTTGAGCGAGCGAGCTTCGGCGGTTTTGGAAGGAAAGAGTCAAGAAGAAGATGCAAAAAAAGCCTGTGAAACGTGGTTGGACGTTCGTACTTTCGGTCAAGTTTTTGCGTTTAAGAGCAAAAAGCCAATAAATCCGGTGAAAAGGGTGTTTCGGTGCCGGTTCGTGGACCGGTAACCATTCGACAAGCGGTTTCTTGCTCGCCTTTGGATGTTTCTTCCATGCAAATTACGAAGAGTGTGAACAGCGAACCCGGAGAAGGAAAAACTCCCGACACAATGGCTACCAAACACATGGTGGAATTCGGTTTGTATAAGATTTTCGGAGCCATCAACGTTCAACTCGCCGAAAAGACCGGTTTTTCGGACGAAGATGCCGAAATCATCAAGGAATGCTTAAAAACTCTGTTTGTCAACGATGCTTCTTCTGCACGTCCGGACGGAAGTATGGAAGTGGTAAAATTGATTTGGTGGAAACATAATTGCAAAGAAGGACAGTATTCTTCCGCCGATGTACATCGTTCCGTACGTATCGCTTTGAAGGAGGGTGTCATGATACCCCGTTCGGCAGAAGATTATGATGTCGTTATCGAAAAACTGGATGGATTGAATCCCGAAGTCGTTCTATAAAAATGGAATATCGAGAAGAAGATTTTTTGCAACTGTCCGGAATTCAACACTACGTTTTTTGTAAAAGGCAGTGGTGTTTAATCCACATGGAGCAAATTTGGGAGGAAAACGTGCGCACCGTACAAGGTGAAATTCTGCACGAGAATGCGCACGATCCTTTCTTTAGGGAATCTCGAAAAAACGTTATCGTTACTCGTGCTATGCCCGTTCATTCTTACAGGATGGGCATAGCGGGAGAATGTGATATCGTTGAGTACAGAAAAAGTAATAAAGGCATATCTTTGTTCGGGAAAGAGGGTTTGTATAGTGTTTTTCCGATAGAATATAAAAAAGGGAAACCCAAAGAACATGATGCCGACGTTTTACAGTTGGTTGCACAGGCAATGTGTTTGGAAGAAATGCTTTTGACACAAATCCCTACCGGTGCTATCTATTACGGTGAAACGAGAAGTCGTCTGCAAGTGGAAATTACCGAAGACCGCAAGGAAGAAGTCGAAAAAGTTTTTCAAGAAATGCACGATTTAATGATAAGCGGCAAGACGTCGGGTGTTACTCGAAAGAAAAGTTGCAATGCTTGCTCGTTGAAAGAAATATGTTTGCCGATGCTTGTAAAAACGGAAAAACCATCGGAATACAATAAAAGGATACTGTTCGAGACATGAAAAAATTATTGAATACGTTGTACGTTATGACGGAAAACGCTTATTTATCGTTGGACGGCGAAAATGTCGTAATTTCAGCCGAAGGCAGGGATTTAGGCAGGGTGCCTTTGCATACGGTGGATGGTGTCGTATCCTTTGGATATGTCGGTGCAAGTCCCGCTTTCATGGGAAAATGTGCCGAATACAATAAACCCCTTGTTTTTTTGACACCGCAAGGAAGATTTCTTGCCCGAGTTATCGGAAAACAATACGGTAATATTCTGTTACGAAAAAAGCAGTTTTGTTTAGAAGAATCGGTAAAATTACGTTTGGCGCAAAACATAATTGCGGCAAAGTTGTATAATAGTTCCAATGTTTTCCGGCGGGCAATAAGCGATTATTCCGAAAGATTGGATTGTATAAAGTTGCAAGAAGTACGAGATGCGATAAAAAGAAATTCGGAACGGGCCTTTGTCACTCAAAATCAAGATATTTTGCGAGGAATAGAAGGAGAATCGGCGAGTATGTATTTTTCGGCTTTCCCCTGTCTTATTCTGAAACAACAAGAGGAATTTGTGTTTCGGGGTAGAAGTCGAAGACCTCCTCTCGACAACGTTAACGCTTTACTTTCTTTCGGTTATTCGTTATTGACGTCTATGTGTGTTTCCGCCTTGGAAACAGTCGGTTTAGATCCCTATTTGGGTGTATTTCATACCGAACGTCCGGGACGGTGTTCTTTAGCTTTGGATTTAGAAGAAGAATTTCGCGCTTATATGGTGGATCGCTTTGTTCTTTCTCTTATCAACAAAAAAATGTTGACCGCTTCCGACTTTTATCAAAAAGAAAACGGTGCGGTTCTGTTTACCGATGAAGGAAAAAAGGCGTTTATTACTTTGTGGCAAGAACGAAAGAAAGAAGTCATTTTGCATCCGTATTTGAAAGAAAAAATTGAAGTTGGGTTATTACCATACGTTCAAGCTTTGTTATTGTCAAAGTATCTGCGAGGAGATATTGATGACTATCCGCCGTTTTTATGGAAATAGGAGAAAAAATGCTGATACTGATATCGTATGACGTAAATACGGAAACATCTGAAGGTAAAACTCGTTTAAGGAAGGTTGCCAAAGAATGTCAGAATTACGGGCATCGTGTTCAAAATTCTGTTTTTGAATGTATATTGGATGCTACTCAATATACGATCGTAAAACAAAAATTAAAAACTATTATGGACGAAGAGAAAGACAGTCTTCGTTTTTACACGTTGGGAAATCATTACAAGAGCAAGGTGGAAACCTTCGGCAAGAATTCCGAATATGAACCGGAAGGAATTCTTGTGTTTTAATTGTTTAGGGTGCGAATAAGAAGTGCACAGATTTATTCTGTGAGATTCGCACCGATTTTTCGCGAAAAAGAATACCGTTATGGTATTTATTTATTAATTTCAAATATTTTTACAGAAAAATGTCGACAAAATGGCATTTTTAGTCTATACTATAGCTGTCGCACCCCGCATGGGGTGCGTGGATTGAAAT
>DCGI01000041.1:0-27810 GCA_002315475.1 Christensenella sp. UBA1782
TGGGCGGGACGGACGGACTCGGTACCACTAAGTCCATTGCGGCAACAAGCTTTTCATCGATACATTCCACTTTTTTGCCGATACCGATTTCTTTCGGATTATCGTCATAACAATATACTTCGGCTCCTTTTTTTTGTAAAAGGGTAGCAACGCTCACACCGCTTGCCTGCAACCCCACAACCAACACTTTTTTCCCGTAATAATCCATTTTCACCCCTCCTTACAGCATGAAAAAAATGCTTACAAGTCCGAAGACAGCCGTCAGAATACAATAAAAGCATACGATTTTCGATTCTTGGTATCCCTTCATTTCTAAGTGGTGATGAAACGGCGCCATCAAAAATACTCTTTTTTTCTTCCACTTAAAAACAAGAACCTGCACTATTACTGATATGACGCTGACTACAAACATTATGCCTGTCAATCCGCACAAAAGAGGATTTTTCATGCAAAGCGGAACGGCGGCACAGGCACCACCGAGTGCAAGAGAACCGCAGTCTCCCATAAAAACCGTAGCCTTCGATACGTTTTTCCAGAGGAAAGCCAAGATACCGCCCACCAAGGATGCAACAAACACAAGCAAATTACCGTATTCTTCCGAAAGTAAAGTTTGACCGAGTTCGTTTTTTTCCGAATAGTACGCAAGAAGGATAACGCCGATAAATAAGAAATAGACGGAAACCGTACTACCCGCCAAGCCGTCCAACCCGTCCGTCAAATTGACCGCATTGGTCATGGCAATAAATAAGACGATACAAAAGGGAATATACCACCACGATAACGTAAGGCTTTTGGAAAACGGTAAAATGATTTCGGTGCCGATATAGTCGCTCTTATAACAAAAATAGCAACCCAATACGGCAATAACAAGTTGTGCGATAATTTTTTGATAGGCTTTTAATCCCAAATTGCGATGAAAAAGAATTTTGATTCCGTCGTCCAACAAACCTACCAACCCGTACGTTAAAGTGATGACAAGACAAAATACAGCCAAGTTTTTTTGACCTTTCATGAAAAGAAGGGATGTAAAAAGCGGCAGTAAAAAAATGAGTCCCCCGCCTGTCGGAATACCCTCCTTCCCTCGATGTTGTGTTACGTAGACCAGAATACTCTGTCTTGCTTTGATTTTTTTTAGAAACCATAGCAAGACGGGTGCTAAAATCATCCCGACCGCAAAACTCGTCAAAAAGGCTACGATGGGCAATAACATGATTCCGCTATACACTCCAAACAAAATTCTTTATCGTCGTAAGGAATCTTTTGGTTATTGATTTCGGTATATTTCTCTCCCCCTTTTCCGCATATCAATACCACGTCCCCTTTTTCCGCTTTTCGGAGAGCGTACCGTATTGCTTCTTTTCTGTCCGTTATTCTTTGATACGGTTGCCGGATACCTATTGCAATATCATCCAAAATTTCTTCGGGATTTTCCGTTCTCGGGTTGTCGCTCGTTATGATACATTCGTCCCCGAATAAAGAAGCAATACTTCCCATTTTAGCTCGTTTTGATTTATCTCTGTTGCCTCCGCAACCAAATACAATAAATAATTTTCCGTCGCAAATATCTCTTGCGCATCCGAGCACCTTTTGTAAGCCGTCCGGCGTGTGAGCAAAATCTATGATTATTTTTGCTTTCCAGTTGATTACGTTAAAACGCCCTTCGATTTCTTGCAAGGAAGATACCGCCATCGTCAACGTTTCACCGTCCAATCCCAAAAGTTTCCCGCAGGTAATGCAGGCAAGTACGTTGCTGACGTTAAAAAGTCCGTATAACGGGGAATGGAGATAGAGTATATCATCCAAAACGTTTGCCACAAAATCCGTACCGTTATGCTGTTCTATTGCTACGGCAAAGACGTCGGCAGGCTCGGTAATTCCGTAACCTATGCAACAAATTTTTCCTTCATTCGCTATTTGTCTACCGCAAGCATCGTCGCTGTTTACGATGGCGCATTTTACATGGTCGGGTGTAAAATAGCCTTTTTTCACGTCCTTATACCTTTCCATATTGTCAAAAAAGTCCAAATGATCCTGTGTACAATTCGTAAAGATACAAATATCGCACTGTATCCCTTCTGTCTTTTGATAATAAATGGCGTGTGCGGTGATTTCCAAAAAAACGTAATCCGTCTTTCTGTCCGCCGCCTCCCGCAAATAATAGAACAAATCGGGAGAGTCGGGTGTGGTCATGCCGTTTTCGTATTCCTCTTCTCCGATATAGACGCCTATGGTTCCTATGGTTGCCGTACGAAACCCCGCATAGGTAAAGATTCTGCGCAGAATATGCGTTATTGAAGTTTTCCCGTTGGTTCCCACCACGCCGACGATTTTGAGGTTTTTATCGGGATAGTCGTAATAGGCTCGACTGACGGAGGCTATTGTTTTGCGAATATCTTTGACGCAAAGGCACGGATATCCTTCATACTCCTTTTCGGCGACAATACAACAAGCACCGTTTCGTACGGCTTCTTCCATGTACTTTTCCCCTTCTCCCGTTACAAAAAATAAATAATTCTTTTGTACTTTGTCGGAACGGACGGATAATCCTTCCACCGGAATATCTTTCGTGACATTGGAACCGATTACTTCCACGCAAGAAGTCAGTTCTTTTAGATATTTCATACAGTGACTCTCCTAACTATAAAGATATACAACGGTATTTTTTGATATTTCGCTTCCCGGAGCGGGAATTTGATATAAGACTTCTTCTCCTTTTTCTTCGCATATTTCATACGTTAAACCCTTTTCTCGGAGTTCCGTATCGGCTTGTGATAACCCTTTTCCGATCAAATCGGGCATAATCATCGTTTCTGCCTCTTTTTCTCCCTCTTTTGCGTATCCGAAATAAGGTAACAATTCAGAATATATCTTGCTTGCGTACGGTGCCGCAACCACACTTCCGTAATAAGCACCCGTCGAAGGTTCGTCCACGATAAATAGTAGTATATACTTTGGATTGTCCGCAGGAGCAAAGCCGACAAAAGTTGCCACATATTTTCCTTGTGCGATTCTGCCGTTTTCGTATTTCTGCGCCGTTCCCGTTTTGCCGCCGATTTTATATCCTTGCACTTGGGCGTTTTTACCACCGCCCTCTTCAACCACGCTCCATAAAACTTCTCTCATGGTTTTACTGGTTTCTTCTCCGATAACCTGCCGTTTAACCGTTCGGTTTCCTTGCAAAACGATGTTGCCTTGTGTATCCGCGATTCTGTCGACAATGTACGGTTGTAATAAGTATCCCCCGTTTACCACCGTAGAACAAGCGGTAATCAATTCTATTGCCGTTACGGCGACCGCTTGTCCGAATCCCATTCTCGCTATATCAACGTTTTTTACCACCTCTTGCGAAATCATTAAACCGTTTCCTTCGCCTTTTAATTCTATACCCGTTTTTTCTACGATACCGAATTTTTTTAACCCCGCATACAATTTTTCGGTTCCGAGTTTTAACGCAATATCCATAAACAAGCAGTTGCAGGAATTTTGCACCCCTTCGCTAAACGTTTGCGAGCCATGCCCGATGGTTTTCCAACATTTTATTTTCGTTCCGTCAACAACGCGATTGCCTCCGCAGTATACGTGCGTGTTCAAACTGACGACTTTTTCTTCCAGACCGATGGAAGCTGTCAGCATTTTGAAGGTGGAACCGGGTTCGTATACGTTGCCGATAAGGGTGTTCTTTGCGACCGAAAGGAGCTCCGCCACGTTGTTGCGAGGTAGATTGTTCAAGTCGTAATTAGGTGCTTGTGCCATCGCAAGGATTTCGCCCGTTTGGACGTCCATGACGATACAACTTGCCGATTTTGCTTTGTGTTCGTTATATGCCTCGTTGACGGTGTTTTCCACCATTCTTTGCACACCGTACTCTACGGTCAAATAGACAGTATTCCCCTTTTTGCCCGAAATATAATAGGTTTTGTTGGATTCCAACTCCCTTCCAATCAAATCGGCTTCCGTCAAAACCGAGCCGTTTTTCCCTGTCAAATACGAATTCAACGACATTTCCAAACCCGTTTGTCCGACGCAATCGATATTGGTAAAACCGAGCACCTGCGATAAAAAATTGCCGTATACGTATTTTCTTGCTACGTTTTGGGAAAAATAAAACCCGACGAGGTTTTGTTCTCGAATGGCAGTAATCTCCTCTTTCGTCGCACCCTTTTTCAAAGTAACTTCCCCTTTTCGGGAAGTGATTTTCGAATAAACGTATTCATACCGTATATCGAATAAATCGGCGACGAAAGAAGCCGCCCTTTCTTTGTCGGTAACGGCGTTCGGACGGACGTAGACGGTATAAGTCGTTTGATTGGTCACCAATAGCCGACCGTTTTTGTCGTATATACAGCCTCGTTCGCCTTGCAAAGGAATATCTCTCGTCCATTGGTCGAGAGCATACACTTGCATTTCCTCGTTTTCGACGACTTGCAAATATACGAGTTTTCCGAAAATTCCGACAAATAAAAAGGTTATTAGCACCGATAACGCTAATAACCTTTTCTTTAGTCTGTAGGGAGATATTGTCGTATGAAAATTCCGCCTTCTTTTATTTCAGCGAATCACAAATCTCATCGAATAACGATTCGTAGCTTTGGCTCTTGTTCGTTTCCAAAGGCATTTTTCGAATCTCGCTATCTTCCGCAACGACGGGAGAAGCGGTCGCACCTTCCGATGCGGACGTCAAAGGCTTATTTGTGCTCACCACTATAAGTAATGCAAGACCGGCGACAATAAGAACGTACGAGGCAAAAATAAATTTGCCGAATTTCGTAAACTTTGAGTTCTTTTCTGTTTTTTCTTTCTTGTTCTTTTTTCCGTTTGGAGAACCCGTTTCCGGAGCGGGTTTGCATGCACTCACCTTCTCGGCAGATTCGGGTTGACTTTGCGTAACACGATATCCGGAATACTCCGAAGTATCCTCGACGAAAGTAAGGGTACGCTGTGCTTCTTCTTGTTGTTGAAGAAGTTTGTCAAAATTGGATAAATTGAGTTTTGCCATGTTTTCCTCCTTATACTCTTTCAATGATTCGTAGTTTTGCACTTTCTGCTCTTTTATTATCTGCATCTTCGGTTTTACCGCAAATGGGTTTCTTCGTTATGATTTCCGCTTCTTTTCTTTTACCGCAGGTACATACGGGAATTCTTTTGTCACAAACACAATCTTTATTGAGTTCTACAAAAGCCTTCTTAACGATGCGGTCTTCCAAAGAATGAAAGGTAATCACACACATTCTGCCGCCTTTTTTCAGGCGTAAAGCTATGTCGTAAATAAATTCGTACAAGCCGTCCAATTCTCCGTTTACTTCGATGCGAATGGCTTGGAAAACCCTTTTGGCGGGATTTCCGAATGCGAAGCGATCCTTCGGCGGGTAACAGTACGCTACCAGTTCGGCAAGTTCCGTCGTCGTTTCGATCGGCTTCTCTCTTCTTCTGTCTACGATTTTCGAGGCGATTTTTTTGGAATATCTCTCTTCACCGTACTCAAAGAAAACTCTTGCCAAATCTTCTTCGGCGTATTGGTTTACCACTTCGTAAGCCGATAAACTCTGTTCGGGATTCATCCGCATATCCAGTCGTGCTTCTTTATTATAAGAGAAACCTCGTTCCGGCGTGTCGATTTGATAGGAACTGACGCCTAAGTCCAATAGGACACCGTCCAATTCCGCAATTCCGTTATCGTCGAGAAATTGTAAGACGTTCATGAAATTATCATGTACGAATGTTATTTTGTCAAGGTGCTTTTGGAGTCTGTTCTTGGCATTTTCGATTGCCGCAGCGTCCAAATCATTGGCTATCAGTCTACCCGACTGCAATTTTTCCAATATCTTCTCAGAGTGTCCCCCCCCTCCGAGGGTGCCGTCAAGATAAATTCCGTCCGGCTTTATTTGTAATCCTTCTATGGTTTCATCCAACAAGACGGGGATATGTTTGTATTCCATAATTACATCCCCAACGCTTCCCAGATGCTACCCAATTCGTCGTTGGTCGGGTCGATATAGTCTGCATACTTTTCTTCCGACCAAAGTTCGATTCTGTCCCAAACGCCCAAGAATACCAAACCTTTTTCCGCTTGAATCAATTCTTTGATACGGGGCGGAATGGTAAAACGTCCTTGAGCATCTTCGGTAAGATGGTATACGGATGCACTCAGTTTACGAAACAATCTTTGTTTTGCTTCATCGCTGAGTTTGGTGTCTAATCTAACGGTTTCAAAACGTTTAGCAAATTCTTCGTTATCCATGATGAATGCGCAACCGTTGGTACCGGTACATACTACAATGTCATCTCCGAGATGACAACGCAACTTTGCCGGTATTCTGGTACGGTTCTTTTCGTCTAAGTTGACTCTGAATTCACCCGAGAACGACATCTTGCCTCCTTTTATACTCTTTGAGCTTTCACTCTAAGGTAAATAAATTATATCTTAAATTATTGGGAAATGCAACCTTTTTTTTCCACTTTAAGAAATATTTATATTTTAGAAAATTTTTTGGAATAATCTTTTGTGCTAATATTCATATTTACCGTATATTATCCATATTTTTTGTATATTTATTGAATATTTTTTGAGTTTTTTAAGTGTAAAACTATCATAACACGTCAAAATAGATAAAAGTGGAATACAATCCCTACTCAACTTAATACATTCTTAAATTTCATTGCATTTTTAAGGTATTTTGTGATAATATAGAATATATGAAAGTATTTGCCATCAGTGATTTACATTTAGGAGAAGCCGTCGATAAACCTATGGACGTCTTCGGAGGGAACTGGGTAGGCGGTTATTTTGAAAAAATACGTGCCGATTGGCAAGCCAAAGTAACCGAAGAAGACATCGTTCTCATTGCCGGAGACGTATCTTGGGGTATGGTTCTTTCGCAGGCGCAGGGCGATTTGGAGAAGGTTGCCGCATTGAAAGGAAATAAAGTTTTGATTCGGGGCAATCATGACTATTGGTGGAACAGCTTAAAACAAATGAACGCCTTAGGACTTTCGGGCGTAACTTTCCTACAAAACAACGCGGTAAAAATAGGCTCCTATGTTTTTTGCGGAACGAGAGGATGGACGGTGCCGGAAGAAGGTATCGAGCAGACCGAAGAAGACGCAAAAATCTTCAAGCGAGAGATGATTCGTTTGGAAATGGCGTTAAAAGCCGCCGACAAACTTCGCACCGAAGAAGGCGACACCGTCGTTTGCATGACGCATTATCCTCCTTTTAATTCGAAGTTTTCCGACTCTCCTTTTACCGATTTGATGCGAAAGTACGCAATCCATGCGGGTGTATACGGGCATTTGCACGGTTCATCTTCTCGCTATAAAGATATCGTCGATAAATACGGTATCCCCTTTTATCTGACCTCTTGCGATTTTTTGAACAATACTCTGTTGGAATTGCCTTTATAAAGGGAGAGGGACTGCAAAGCAGCCCCTCTTTTTCTTATGTTTATCTCGGGAATACGGGACTGGAAAAGACAGAGCCGCACGCCTCTTGCGTGTATTCCTGTGCGGGTTGCAGGCATAAGTACCCATAGCATGGTACGACCAGCAAGACTTCCGCAACGACTTTCGTAATAATGGTGACACAAGCGTTTGTCGTTACGATATTCCCTGCGGTAACCGTATTTTGTAAACCGTTGATGACGGCGGTGGCTTCCACTTCGGGGACAATAACGCCCTCTTGCGGCACGCGCATCACAAGGTCTTGGTCAAAAGACATACTCGACGTACCGTTGATGATGCTTCCTGACGAATTGGTTGCCACTACCGCCAAAGGAACCGTCAATGTAAAGCTAACGCGAGAATTGATAGAACCTTGAATGGGCGTGATGGTAAGATTGGATACGGTAGGCGTACCGGAATTCGAAATGCCGAGAACCGTCGTAGCGGTTTCGGTGCCGAAATCTACCGTCAACGTGGCGGATACGCTTCTTTGCTGAATTCCCGCGTCAAAAACTTTTTTGGTTTCGATGCAGGTCTTATCACAGATGTTACCGTTGGTGCAACCGATTGCAGGAGGATTGCAGTTTCTTATAGAACAAGACATAATTTTTCCTCCTTTTAACTTATATCTACTACATCCTATGGCAATAAAAAAAAGAATGTTCCGAGTTCTCTCGAAACATTCTCTTTTGGGATATAATAAAAAATCCGAACTAATTCTCGTCTTGTTTGGGTTTGTGCCCCTGTGTGACCTGTTTCGGGGCGTAGACGCCTTGGTCGGCACTTTCACTGAACCGCATGTGCTTCCCGTCGAAATTCAGGCGGATTCTGCCCAATTCTCCGTTTCTATGCTTACTGATATCCAACATAATCGGACTGTCGTGTTTTGCCGATTCGTCCTCACGCGATAAGAATAAAACGATATCGGCGTCCTGTTCGATGGCGCCCGATTCACGCAAGTCGGACAGTTGCGGCGTCTTTTCGATACGGTTTTCGATACCACGCGACATTTGACAAAGCAGGATGACGGGACATTGAAATTCTTTTGCAAACCCTTTCATCTGCCTCGACATCGTAGCAATTTCCAGCTGTCTGTTTTCGGGTTCTCTCTTGCTGTCGGTATGTAAAGACATCAATCCCAGATAGTCCACAATCAACAAATCCAACTTTGTAAAACCCTTTCCGCTACCGCAGAGCCGTCGACATTGACCGGCAATATCGTTCGGACTGACAAAGGAAGAATCGTTTACGAAAACTCGTGAATTGCTTAACGATTTTGTTATTTCCCACAAGTGTTGATGCCCGTCGCCCTGCACTTCGCCGGAATTGATTTCGTCCATCGTTACGTTGGCTAAATCGCAAAGCATACGCTGTGCCAATTGTACCGCAGGCATTTCCAACGAATAAATCGCTATGGCGTGTTGCTCCCCTTTTCTTCTTAAAATATTGGAAGCAATGTTCAAAGCAAACGCCGTTTTTCCGACCGAAGGACGGGCAGCCAGAATAATCAAATCCCCTTTTTGCAAACCGTTCGTCAGTTTGTCAAAGTGCGGAAATCCCGTCGTTAAACCTCTGTAGGCATCCTTATTCTTGGATAATACGTTCAAACGCTCTATTAGCTCGATAGCGGCGTTATAAAGGGGTTCCAAACTGCTCTTTGCCAAGTCGTTACCGATACCGTATATCTCTTTTTCGGCAAGACGAAGGGTTTCTTCTTCGTTTGTGGACGAATAGGCGTTTTCGATAATCAAATTACATTTTTCAATCAACAAACGCAGCACTCTGTCCCGCTGAATGATTTTTACGTAGTTGGCACAGTTGGCGGCGGACGGCATCAATACGGTCAGTCCCGCAAGATAATCCAAAAGTTTTTCGTCGCCGAAGCCGGTTTTGGTCATTTGGTCGGTGACCGTTACGACGTCGACCGATTCACCCGCATCGTTCAAAGCACGCATGGCTTCGTATATTTTCCGATTCTTTTCGTTGTAAAAACATTCGGGATCGATTTTCCCGATATATTGCGATGATACGTTTCCGTCAATCAATAAACATGACAAAACGGATTGTTCCGCTTCGAAGTTATGCGGAAATATTTTCGGTACGATTTTCTTTTCTTTTTCAGCCATGATTCTTTGTCCTTTTTTTGCGATAGAGATAAATGCCGAGGGGCAAAAGCGCAACCAAAACGGAAGCGCCGACAGCTACGGTATACCAACCGTTTGCGTTGGGTTTGTGTTCTTCCATAGTAATATAAATATCCGTTTTGTCGGACGGAATGAAAAAGTTATGCAGATATATTCCGTATTCGGTGGAATAGTTGATTTCCATCGCATCGCTCGTAAGGATTTTTGTGGAATACGGCGTTCCGTAGGTATATTTCAAAACCAATTTTTCTCGACGGATTCCGACCTTTTGACAGCCCGTCACATAGATACGTCCCACCATTTTCTGAATATCGTCCAGTCCGACGAAAGGCGTTTGTCTTTTGATTGTCGTTTCGGTTCTGAAAAACGTCATGTGGTTTTCTTCCTGAAGATTCTCCTCCCGAGAAAACCCGTTATATCCTTGAAAAAGATAATAATCGGCAATGGAATCGAAAGAAAGCACGGAAGTTACGCTCCCTAAATTGGTATTGCAATCCACTTCCCAATCGTTATCGGATAGAAAATTGGAAACCGTTTTTAAGGCACCCGATAACAGACTTTTGTTTAGAGCATAGAAATCGGAGTCATACAAAAGACAATACTCCAACCGCACGCCGGAATTCGAAAGGAAATAGCAACGATATATTATTTCCGCATAGTACCCTTGCAAATTATACGTTAATTCATTGGAAGGTTGTGCCGATGCCGAATCATCGGCAGTCGATACCGATAACGAAAGAAAAAGGACGCAAAGCACGCAAAGGATAATAAACTTTTTCATTTTGTACTACGTAGTTCCTTTAAGGCGAGAGAAAACTCTTTCATGGCATAGTCAAACGGTTCTCTTTTTGTCAAGTCGATGTCCACCAATTTGATTTCATCCAAAGGATACATACTGCCACCCGAAGACAGAAATTTCTTATATTTTTCGACGGCACCTTCTTCCGTCAAAATCTTGTTGGCTATATTGACGGCGCAGGTCAATCCCGTCGCATACTTATAAACGTAATAAGAGTGGTAAAAATGCGGAATTCTTGCCCATTCGCAAGCAATCAAGTCATCGGTTTCCACATGCTCGCCATAATATGTGCGGTTCAAATCCGCATAAAAGGTATTCATCGTCTCATAAGTCAACGGTTTTCCGTTTTCTACCGTTTCGTGGGCAAACTTTTCAAACTCAGAAAACATGGTTTGACGGAACAAGGTGGTACGGAACATATCAATATAGTAAGAAAGCAGGTATTTCCGTTCTTTTCCCGTAGCCGTTTTCAATAGATGTTTAATGAGCAAAACTTCGTTGACCGTACTGGCGATTTCGGCTACAAAAATAGAATAGGACGCCTTTTCGTAACATTGAGCGGCATTGCTGTAATAGGTGTGCATAGCGTGCCCCATTTCGTGAGCGATGGTAAAAACGTCGTGTATGGTATCTTTATGATTCAACAGCACGAACGGATGCAGACCGTATAAATCACAACAATACGCTCCGCTTCTTTTATTTTCGGTTTCCTCTACGTCCAGCCATCTTTCTTTTTTGGCGCGACGCAAAGTCTGCACATATTCTTCTCCGAGCGGTTGTAAAGCTTCGCAAACCAATTCGTACGCACCGTCGTATTCGTATTTTTTTTCGATACCTTCTACAATGGAAACGTGCAAATCGTACATGGTGAGCTTGCTCAATTTCATTTCTTTGCAACGATATTCCATATACTTATGGAGATTCGGCATACCTTTTCGGACGGAAGCAATCAAATTTTCGTAAACCTTTACGGGAATATTATCGGAATAGAGCTTTAATTCCAAACAACTTTTATATTTTCGCATTTTTGCAAAAAATACATCTTTTTTGACGTTCCCGGCATAAACGGCGGAAATGGTGTCGATCATGGATTTGTACGGCGTAAACATTTTTTCATAAGCCTCTTTCCGCAAAGCTCTGTCTTGATTTTGTAAAAGAACGGAATAAAGACCATGCCCGAATTTCACCTCTTCACCGTCTACGCAAATGTTACCGAAAGGAATGTTTACGTTGTCGAAAATCATAAATATCTTCTGAAAATCTCCGATAAACGACGACATATTGGCAAGAAGCGTTTCTTCTTTGGCGGAAAGGAAATGCTTTTTGTTACGTATAATCTCGGTTAATATCATGGAAAAATAGGAATACTCCGGATTGTCGCGCATCTCCAACAAATCTTCGTTTTTGAAAGTCGATAAAGCCGGCATGAAAAAGGCTAACTTCGTTTCCGTGTTCGAACCCAAAATTTGTATCCGTTCCGACAAAGCGGCATACTTGGTATTCGATTTATCCTCGTCCCAACGAAGACTACAGTAAACGTCCAATTTTTCGTACAACAACGATATGCGAGAGTGCAGTAAAAAAACCTCTAACGCATTTTCTTTATTGAGATTACCGCGAAACGCCTCTACTCTCTTACATCCGTCCTCAATATCGGATATGATATTGTCGATATCTTTTTCCGACAAAATATCTTCGGTCGCCCAAATTCTTTCGGGCAACACGTCCTTTCTTTTCATAGCTCCTGCCATAGAAAAAATCCCCCTTTCGCTTTTAAGTATATAAATTATATATCTCTATTTTAATTTTGTCAATATATTCCCCTTTTATCAATATACGATTCAAGTTTCTCTAAAAATTACAAACCAAGTCTTAAAAAATAGAGAAAGTCGCTTGATTTTTTCAAAAAAATGCTTATAATAATAGTTGGATGATAGATGGGGAGTTAGCGGTGCCCTGTAACCTGCAATCCGCTATAGCAGGATTGAACGCCCACCGAGGCATATCCTATGGGATGCCGATACAGATAAGGAGTGTTGATAGTTAGGTCTTGTACAATTTCGCATTGTGAATCGTGTCAGGGTTTGATCGCAGCAGCACTAAGCAAAGGTCGGAATGTGTTACGAGGAAGCTTAAAAGGAGCTACCTGTCTGTAAGCCGATCCGGTAGAATCTGTCGGAGTGGGTTCATCTTTTTTTTATAGGCACAATACGTATGGAATCGACAAAACAAAAAATCGTCAACGCCATTTTGGTACGAGTTTACGACAAAGGCGAAACGGAAACGGACTTTGAAGAATTGATTGCGCTCTGCGATACGGCGGGATATCATACCGTCGCTACCCTTTCGCAACACCGCGACCGCCCCGACCACACTTTTTATATCGGTACGGGGAAAGTGCAAGAACTCAAACAAGCCGCTTTGTCTTTGGATGCGGGTACGGTCGTCATGGATAACGAAATCAGTCCCGCACAACTCAACAATCTCGAAAAAGAACTGCAAATCCCCGTCATAGACAGGGCAACTCTGATTTTGGAAATTTTCGCCCAACACGCAACCAGTAACGAAGGTAAGCTGCAAGTGGAACTCGCCCAAAAAAAACACAGTCTGCCGAGAGTTTTGGGACAAGGCATGATTCTGTCCCGTACCGGCGGAGGCGGGGGCGGCGGTGGGGGTGCTCGTCGCGGAGCCGGCGAGCAACAGT
This sequence comes from Christensenella sp. UBA1782, assembly GCA_002315475.1. Taxonomy (GTDB): domain Bacteria; phylum Bacillota; class Clostridia; order Christensenellales; family DTU072; genus CAG-1782. Next base: position 13,085 of record DCGI01000041.1, read on the forward strand.
TGGAACTCGACAGACGTACCATTCGAGAAGAAATTCGAGAATTGGAACGGAAGATCGAAAAACTATCGGACGCTCATCGTCTAAGACGCAATCGCAGAAATAAAAGCGAAATGCAGTCTGTTTGTATCGTAGGCTACACGAATGTAGGAAAATCCACCCTCATGAATTTTTTAACCAAAGCAAACGTCTTGGAAGAAAACAAGCTGTTTGCCACACTCGATCCCGTCAGCAGAAAATTTTGGCTTGCTCCCCATAAAGAGTTTATTTTGACCGATACCGTCGGCTTTATCAGTAAGCTTCCGCACGAATTTATCGAAGCTTTCAAAAGTACTTTGGAAGAAACCGCCGATGCCGATTTGATTCTTTTGGTTTGCGACGGTGCCGATGAAAGGATCGTCGAAAAGATGAAGGTCGTCCATGAAGTTTTGGACGGAATCGGAGCAGGTTCCATTCCCTATATCGTGGTGTATAACAAATGCGATTTATTGTCGGTTTCCGATATTCCGGAACAAGGCATATCGGTCAGTGCCAAAACCGGTTCCGGCGTCGAAGAACTAAAACAAAGGATATGCGAAAAGCTTTTCGGAGAACGATTATCTTGGTAAAAAAACGGACGGTTTCCCGTCCGTTTTTTCACAACAAAATACAAATAACCCCGCCCTTCCCTTCGTTGACGATACGCGTCATGGTTTTACGAAGTTTATTTCTGGTGTCGGTCGGCATATTGCCGTTTTTACTCGAAAGGTCTTCCTTAATCAAGGCATCCAACCGCATCCCGAACATATTGGTATCCCAAATCTTCTTCTTGTCCGACTGACAATCGGCAAGCATATTTTTCAAGAAATCTTCGCTCTGCTGTTCGCTTCCCAACGTGGGACTTATTTCCGACTCCACGTCCACGCGAACGATATGATAGGATGGTGCGCTTGCTTTTAAGCGTAAACCGTACTGATTTCCCTTTTTTACGACTTCGGGTTCGGCTAATTCCATATCGTCTAAAGAAGGATTGATGACGCCGTAACCGTCCTGTTGAACCTGTAGCATCGCTTGGCGTATCCCTTCGTACGCTCGATACGAAGCCGATAACGTTTTTACATACTGCATAAGCTTACATTCATCCCCAACGTCGCAACCGCAAAAGGACGCCAAAACCTTATTATACAATCCTTCTTTGGCTTTACAATTCAACAATACCGAACCGTCCGCAAGAGAAATCGTGCAATCGACGTCACCGATATATTCCGATTCCCGATATACTTCGGATGCTTTTTCCGCATCGCACATTTTTACGATTCTTTGCGTTTTTTCTTTTAATTCTTGCAAACAGCTAAAAACGATTTCATGGTCTTTCGGTAAAGAACATATCCATTTAGGAAGTTTTACCCGAATTTTCGACAGAGGAAATTCATAAAGAATTTTCGTCATGATTTTATGAATATCGTCTTTCTTTAATTTTGTGATGTCGCACAAAATAACGGGTACCCCGTATCGCTCCTGCAAACTTTCCTGCAACCGAATTGTATCGGTTTTTTCGGGATACTGAGAATTCAAAAGCACAACAAACGGTTTGCCGCATTTTTTTAATTCCTGTACGACGCGTTCTTCGCTTTCTACATATTTCGTTCTACCGATATCGGTAAAAGAACCGTCGGTCGTCACCAAGATACCTACCGTAGAATGATCGCAAATGACTTTTTTCGTTCCGATTTCCGCAGCTTCCTGAAAAGGTATTTCTTTTTCCTGCCAAGGGGTTTTTACCAATCTTTCTTTCTCCCCTTCCGCCTGTCCGAGAGCACCTTCTACCATATAACCTACACAATCGATTAAACGCACGTTCGCCGACATTTTGTCAAATGTAACCGTAACCGCTTCGTTCGGTACGAATTTTGGCTCGGTCGTCATGACCGTTTTTCCGTCTGCCGATTGGGGCATTTCGTCAATGGTTCTGGCACGTTTGTTTTTGTCTTGAATTTTATCCAATACAAAGGTTTCCAAAAACTTTTTGATAAAGGTAGATTTTCCCGTTCGTACGGGACCTACCACGCCTACATAAATATCGCCACCCGTTCGGGTAGCGATATCGTCATATATATTATACTCCAACATATAAACCGCCTCCGTTTTTACTTAACGATATGCGCGGCGGCAGAAAAATATGCTATAATCCTAAAACTCTTTCAGCCCAGGCAATTTTGGCACAGCAACAGCATATTTCCATCGCTTTGCTTAATTCCTCTAAGGGCGGGAGGGTGGGGGCAATACGAACGTTGCTGTCGAGCGGATCCTTTTTGTACGGGAAAGTCGCCCCTGCACCGGTAAATACTACGCCGACCTCGGCGGCAAGTTGCACCGTCTTTTTTGCCGTTCCTTCGGGTAAATCGCAACTGATAAAATATCCCCCTTTCGGAACCGTCCATTTTGCTAAATCGCTTAAGGATTCTTGTAATATATCCAAAACTTTTTGGAATTTCGGATGCAATATTTCCGCTTGTTTATCCATTTGTAACCGAATCCCTTCTGCATTTTTGAAGAATAAAACGTGGGCAAGCTGAACCAATTTGTTAGGGCCTATCATTTGATATCCCATCAATTTTTTCAGTGCGGTAAGATTTTTTTCGGATGAAATCATGAATGCAAGTCCCGCTCCGGCAAAAGAAATCTTACTTGTAGAACCGAAAATATAACAAATATCTTCGTTGTTGTATTTTTTGGCTTCTTCCAAAAGATTTTTCAACGGCACGTCTTCCGATAAATAATGTACGCCGTATGCGTTATCCCAATAAATACGAAAGTCTTTTGCAGCAGGTTGTAATTTTGCAAATCTTTCCACCGTTTCGTCGGAATAAACAACCCCTTGCGGATTGCTGTATTTCGGTACGCACCAAATCCCTTTTACGGAGGGATCTTGACACCATTTTTCCACCAAATCCATATCGGGACCGTTTTCGTCCATCGGTATATTGATCATCTCGAAGCCGAATAATTCGGTAATGGCAAAATGTCTGTCGTATCCGGGAACGGGACAAAGCCATTTTAGTTTTCCTTGTGCGTTCATCGGTTTTTCACCGCCGAAACCGAATTGTAATCCCCTTTGTATGGTGTCGTACATTAATGTCAAACTGGAGTTTCCGATGACCATGATTTCTTTTTCGTCCACTTGATACAAATCGGCAAAAAGCTTTTTTGCTTCGGGAATACCGTCTAAAATGCCGTAGTTTCGATAGTCTTGAATGCCCGTTTCGCCAACGTCGTCGGGTAATACTCGTAAAAGTCCCGTACTTAAATCCAACTGTTCTCTACAAGGCTTCCCGCGTGCCATGTTCAACTTTAAGTTTTCCGAAGCGTATTTTTCGTATTTCTTTCTTTCTTCCTGCAAAATGATTTTTGCATCTTCCGTCGTAAACATTTTCCAAACTCCTAAATATCTTCGCTGTTTTTGTTTCTGACTCGAATCCGAATCGGCGTACCCGAAAAGTCAAAGGCTTTTCGAAGGGCATTTTCCAAATACCGTTTATAGGAAAAGTGCATAATGGTTTCGTCGTTCACAAACAAGGTGAAAGTAGGAGGAGCCACCATCGTTTGCGTGGTATAATAGACACGCAATTTTTTACCGTTATAGTTCGGCGGTTCATTGACGCTCATGGCGTCTTGCAAAATGTCGTTCAAAACCCCCGTCGCAATTTTTCTATTGGCATTGGTAAAGACTTGTTCCAAAGCGCCGATAACTTGTGATACTCTTTGTCCCGTAAGTGCACTGATAAACAACGGTTTATAGTAGCTCATGAATTTTAATTCTTCTTCCAAAGAAGCTTTGTATCCCTCCGTCGTAAAGGTATCCTTTTCGATTTTATCCCATTTGTTTATCAAAATGATCGAAGGTTTATTGCTTTCATGCACCAAACCGCAAATTTTCACGTCCTGTTCGGAAAGGGATTCTCCCGCATCCAAAACGATGGCGACGGCGTCCGCCCGTCGAATGGCTTCGATGGAACGAACGACGCTGTAGTATTCCACGTCTTCTACCACTTTGTTCTTCTTGCGTATTCCCGCGGTATCAATAATCACGTATTTTTTACCATTATAGGTAAACGGCGTATCAATGGCATCCCGCGTAGTACCTGCCATATCGCTGACGATAACACGATTAAAACCAAGAATTTTGTTGACTAAACTGCTTTTTCCCACGTTCGGTTTGCCTACGACGGCTATCTTAAAGGCTCCGTCATCGGGTTCTATTTCTTCTCGGGACGGAAAATACGCAACGACGGCGTCTAACAAATCCCCCAAGTTTAACGCCTGTTCGGCAGAAATCCCGATAGGCTCCCCCAATCCCAAAGCGTAAAAATCATACGTTGCATCCATTTTCCCGTTATCTAATTTATTGACGGCAAGGACAATGGGTTTTCGGGACATTCTTAAAATATCCGCTACGTCGTAATCGTCGGAAATCAAACCGCTTTTTCCGTCGACGATAAATAAAATGACGTCGGCAAGATCTACGGCGAGTTCGGCTTGTTGCCGAATATGCCGCCACATTACGTCTTCCGATTTCAATTCGATACCGCCGGTATCAATCATGGTAAAAGTATAGCCGCACCACTCGGCATCGGCATAGATTCTGTCCCTCGTGACGCCGGGTGTATCTTCGACGATACTGATTCTTTTCCCCGCCACTCTGTTAAAAAAAGTCGACTTCCCGACATTCGGTCGCCCGACCACTGCTACCAAAGGTTTCACCTTCTTACCTCCCGCGTGTTACCGCCCGCACGAATCCGTCTCCGCTCGCTTGCGATACCACGATTTTCTTTCCTAATCTTTTTGATACTTCTTCTACCGTCATATTGTCGAGAAATTGATTTCCGAATTCCTTTAACATAACCGACGGAATCATATAATAACGGTCTTTCGTCTTTTGTTTCCCGTATTGTTTCAGAATATCGGTAGCCGTAACCAAACCCGTTACGGTAACGCTTTCTCCGAAAAACTCGTTTTTCACGACGTAAATGTTTATGTGCAGACGGGGATATTTCTTTTCCAAAATTTCTTTGGCTTTTTGCATGGTGCTTTCCCCACTGACGCCCGTAAACACACCGACCGTTCTCCAAACAAGCTTGGGTGCCGACAGTAAAGCATCTTCCATATCTTCAAAAAACTTGGCGATAAGTCCTACGCCGTTTTCGATTTGGTCGTAATTACCGTAGTACGACGCACTCGGCACGTCCATACCTGCCCTTTGATACATTTCATCCGAACAATAACAAAAATACCGATGTCGTTCGTAAAACCGTTCGCATAAAGTGATGGCGTTTGCCGCTTCTTCTTTTGTAACGGGATGCAATGCGGGAAGATTTTCTCGATGTTTCGTCAACCCTACGGGAACGACTGCCACCGTTTCCACACCGGCATCATAGAGTTCTTCCAAAGATTTTTGCAAGACGGCTCCGTCGTTGACCCCGCCGACCATGACGATTTGCGTATGCAGACGGATCCCACCCGCAATCAATCTCTTCATAAAGGCAAGTTGGTCGAAATCCTTTCGACACCGAAGCATCTTTTTCTGCACTTCTTTGTCGGTCGCATGCACCGAAATGTAGAGGGGCGAAAGTTTATAATACAATATCCTTTCTATATCTTTCTCTTGTAAATTCGTTCCCGTAATATAAGAACCGCAAGTAAAACTCAATCGGTAATCGTCGTCTTTGACGTAAAGGGTTTTACGAAGTCCTTTCGGCAGTTGCGCAACGAAACAAAAAATACAATTATTTCCGCAGGAACGAGGGGTGATTTCCACACTTTCGTCAAAGGATAAACCCAAAGTGCCGCCTTCGTTTCGGAAAGAAACCGTTTTCTTCTCTCCGTTCCGCACAAAGGTTATTTCCCCTTCTTCCAAACTGTCTGCGAAAATATAATCCAATATATCCGTAAAAGGACGTCCCGAAAACGACAGTACGTCATCTCCCGTTTGTAAAACGTCAAAAAGAATACCGTCCTCCGAAATTGCCGTAATTTTTGCCATATATATATTATTATATATTTATGGAAAAAAGTCAAAGCTTTCGCTTGTAAAAAATTCTACAAATGTTATAATTGTATCATGCCTATCGACGTAATCACTCTAAAAGCCATAGCAACCGAACTGAACGAAAGTATTTCGGGGGGAAGAATCGAAAAAATCTATCAGCCCGAAGTCGACGAAGTGACCTTTTTCATAAAAAAAGCTTCCTGCGTTCGGCAGTTGGTCGTAAGTGCCAACCCTTCGCACCCGAGAATGCACCTTTCCTCCCAAAAAAAGGAGAATGCTCTAAACGCACCGGCATTCTGCATGCTACTCAGAAAGCACCTAATCGGTTGCGCCGTCCGTTCCGTCGGTATCTTTAACTGCGACCGTATTATCAAAGTGGAATTGGAAGGCAAAAGCGAATTAAAAGACAATAAAAAGTTTTTTCTCATCTGCGAATTGATGGGAAGGTATTCCAATATCATTTTGACGACGGACACCTTGCTCATCATAGACGCCGTCCGCAGGATTCATTTTGACCAAAGTACCACCCGCTATATTCTACCCAATCTTCCCTACGTATTTCAACCGCAAACCAGAACGACGTTTAACCAAAAAGAAGAACTCATGCGGTTTTTTTCGGAAACGACAGAACTTTCTTCCGAACTATTATTGAAAAACATCAGCGGCATCGGGAAAGAATCGGCATTGGAAATCGAAAAAGCCGAGTGTCCCGAAAAAAAACTTTTTGAACTGATAGACAGCAACGCACAACCTACCTACCGCCCTTCCCTTCTTTATAAAAACGGAAAGCCGAAAGACTTTTTCGTTTACCCGTACCATACCGTTACGGGGGAATGGGAAACCTATCCTACTTTGAACGAAGCACTGGACGTGTATTACACCAATTACGACGGCGAAGACCGAAAAAAAGCTTCGGCGAAGACGGTAACAACGATATTAAAACGATTGCAATCCAAAACGGACAGACGGATTCAAGATAACGAAAACAAACTGAAAGAATGGGAAAAAGCCGAAGCCATACGGCGTAAAGGCGAATTCATCACTTGTTATCATTATCTCATCAAACCAAGAGACACCGTTCTAATTTGTAGCGACTACTACGAAAATAAAGAAATTTCCATCGACATTGACTCGAATTTGACGCCGTCGCAAAATGCACAGGTTTATTATAAAAAATACAACAAGCTAAAACGAACCAAAGAAATTGCCGAAAAACAATTAGAAGAATTGTATCAACAACGTGATTATTTAACCGGTTTGGCGGTAGCCGTAGAGAATTGTTCTCTAAAACTTGAATTTGAAGAAATCCTCAACGAACTCAATCAAATAGGTGGTTTTGCAAAAAAGGACGTCAAGAAGAACAAAGTAAAACCTTCGGCTCCGACGCATATCGTTCTTGACGGTTTGGATGTATATTACGGAAAAAACAACGTACAAAACGCACAAGTGACTTTTGACATCGGCGACTCCGGCGATATATGGATGCACACCAAAAATCATCATGGTGCCCATTTGATAATAAAGGGGCAACCCTCCGAAGAAACCCTCTTAAAATGCGCCCGTATCGTGGCGTATTACAGTGAAGCGAGGGAAAGCAGTAAGGTCGAAGTGGATTATACCAAGAGAAAATTCGTCAAAAAAATACCGTCTTCCTTGCCGGGTTTGGTTACTTATACCGAGTATAAAACCATTCTTTGCGAGCCAAGTTTACCGCAAGAATAAAAAAAAATCCTTTTTCCGAGCGGAAAAAGGATTTTTTCATGAAAAAGGTTTATTATAATTCGAACAAGAAAGTTTTTATCTCGAACGGCAGAAAACGAAGCTGATTCAAGTCTACTTTGTTTTCGCCTTCTTCCTGTAAATTGGTCTCAACAACTTTTTTGTAGGTAAAGCAAGGTTCCATCGACGCAAAGGTTTCTTTCCCGACGGGTTCATATACGCGAACGGCAACGGTTTTTCCTTCGTCGCCCTTTTTGATGACCTCGCATACGACATCCCCCGAAACGTTTATCGTCGCAGGAACGGTTCCTTCGATAAAGTACGGCTCTAAATTCAAAGCGTAGGCTTTTTCGACTACGTTCATGCCGAAAACGCCTTGATACGGATATATCGCTAAGGTAAAGGTTTGTTCCCCTCTGTCGGCTTTTTTGTCGGGATAAATCGGATTTCTTACCAACGTTTGACTGACCAATCCCTCTTTCACGCGGCTACCGTATTTACAGTCGTTCAAAAATGCAATACCTTGTTTGCCGTCGTTCAAATCAAAATACTTATGAGAACATATTTCATAACGAGCTTTTTCCAAAGACGTCTTATCTTTCGTCGTCCTTTTCAAATTACCGTATTGAATGTCGCAAGTAACTTCATCCGCCCAAACGGTCGGACGTGCGTCACATCGAATTTGGTGATGACGTCTGTTCAACAAAGCGGTATTTTCGATTTTAACTAGTTTGGAGTCGGCAAATATCGTTATTTTTTGTTTTACGAAGGAATGTCCGAAACGAAGTTCTTGTGTGCGAATTAAAGCATTTCCGATTATTTTCGTATCTACAGATACACATTCAAAGGAAAAATGCGGAAGTTTGCGATACCATCGAGCAATTTCCCAAGCATTAAAGAAAATTCTCGGATCAAAATAGATTCGCATCATATTAAATCGTCCTAAGTCTTTCTTTTGCTCTTTATCGAATAAAGAAAAGCTACCGTCACTCTCGAAAGCTAAACGAATACGATCGTTTTCCATGTCGTATTTTCCGACGTGCAAGGTAGTGTTTTTATCGGTTATTTTTTCAAAGGTGCAAGAAGAACGAGGTTGTGCCTGTACTTGATAGCAAGTATCTCCCAGCACAAAGTTTCCGTTTACGGGAACGGGTGCGGGATTGTACAGACTCTTTTCGCCGCCGAGTATTGATATGGCTTTCTTGCTCATTTCTTCGATTTCCGCCATCAATTCTTCTTGATGTTTGTTACCTTCTTGATAGACTCTCCCGATACTCGAACCGGGCAAAGAGTCGTGGAATTGGTAGAAAAGTACGTCTTCCCACAGTTTACGAATTTTCTCTTGCGGGTACTCTCCGTTCTTAACGTAGACGGCGGACCATAATCTTTCAAGATTTTCCAACAAAAATTCCAATTTTCTGTTGTACTTTTTCATCTTTCCTTGTGTGGTATACGTTCCTTGATGCTTTTCGAGGTACAATTCTCCTTGATAGGAAGGTAATTCATAGTTTTCTTTGCGCAAGTCTTCAAAGAATTTTTCGGCACCCGAAAAACGAACGGCGGGTTTATCGGTTTTCGCACTTCTTTGAATCATCTCTAATTGCAATTCGCTCGGGCCGCCGCCGCCGTCCCCGATACCGAATTCAAACAGTAATTTTTTCACATTGGGTTCGGTATTCAATTCGTGCGTTTCCGACCATTCGGCAGGAGTTCCGTCCATATTGTAGTTTCCCGACGGAGGCATGTGCACCAAAACTTCACTGTTGTCGATTCCTCTCCATCGGAACGTGTGATAAGGAAACTTATTCCAATTATTCCAACTCAGTTTTATAGTCATAAAATTATGAACACCCGATTTTGAAAGAATTTGCGGTAAATTTCCGTTATAACCGAAAACGTCGGGAAGCCAACACATATCGGAACGAAAACCGAAGTTTTCCTTCCAAAACATTTGTCCGTACTTGATTTGACGTACCAAAGCTTCTCCGCCGGAAAGGTTGGTATCGGCTTCCACCCACATGGCTCCCTGCGGTTCGATTCTGCCCGCTTGAATTTCCTCTTTAATTTTTTCAAACAATTCGGGTTGTTGTTCTTTTATCCACGCAAACTGTTGCGGTTGACTTGCTCCGTAGACGTATCCGTCATAGGTGTGAATGTTGTTGATTTGATTGGTAAAGGTTCTTACGCTTTTACGCATGGTTTCTCGTTTCGGCCATAACCATACCAAATCCAAGTGGGAGTGACCGACGGCATAAAATTCCACGTCCTTCTCCCCTTGATAGGTTTGAATAATCGGTTTTACTACCGATTCGGCGGCGTCGATTTCGTTCTTTTTGAAATATTCGAAGGCTTTGTCGGCGGCATCGTATAACTCGTCTTTTTTATACGTTATACAAAGATATGCCAAGTATAAATAATCGTAATAAAATTCCTTAACGGAACGGTTAATTTTTACGACGTTGACACCGAAAACAATACCCATACAACGCAGTCCGTTATAGCCGGCGTCGATATAAAAATCGATTGTGCCGTTTTCGGAAACTTTTTCCAAAGGCAAAAGAGTCTTTGCGGGGTGAGCTTGTAACAAATTCGTATAACTTCCGAATTTGCTCGTCATACCCAAGAAAGGAACACCGTTTTTGTCATATACGATTCCTTCTCCCGTAATGTTGGTTATGACGGCTAAATCTTTGTCGGCATACCCTGCCGGGACTTTTCCCGTAATATGAAATTGTGCGCAGGTAAAGGAATGTCCTTTCGCCCAAATCTCACCTTTCTTTGCCGTATGATATGTACCTTGATTTTGAGAGAACGGTTCTTTGTCGGTAGCTACCGATACAGAAAGTTCCGAAATCTTCGTATAGCATTGATTCCGTATTACGGCAAGCTTTGCCATAAATTCCGGTCTGAAAAGCATTTTTAACGATGCAGGCATTTTTTACTCCTTTATTGTTTACTGGGCAAACATTCTACGAACGTTGCATTTTGCGACGTTATCGTAAACTTGTTTTCGGCGGCATAGGGTAAGAAGAAATAGTCCCCTTTTATCATCTTTTTGGAGTATCCCTCGCCGACGATTTCGGCTTCGCCTTCCAACAGTATCCAAACGCTCGGTCCGTACGTCATGGTATACTTTCCGCCGTTTTGTATGGTGTATCTGTTTTCCGCAAAGCAAGGCGTATCCTCGTAAGTAATCAAATTCTCGATTTTTACAAAACCGTCGTCCGAAGCGATTTTCGGCGTGATTTTTGCCACGTCCAGAGCCTTTTGTCCGTACAAGTCAAAATTAAAGCATCGCAAAGCGGTCATTTTGTCTAAACCGATATATTCTTCTTCGTAGGAAATATGATAGTCTCCGCACCAACGTTCGGGTTGAATGGTAAAATCGGTAGGTTCTTGCACTTCGATAATGGTACAGCCGGCTCCGATAGCGTGAATCAAACCGGCGGTAATGATATACATATCGCCGACTTTGGCGTCGACCACGCCCAAAATAGAAGACATAATATCTTTTTCTTTTTCGCTTCTTTCTTCGTATTCGGATAAGGTATTTATATCGATTTGGTCTTTGAACCCGAAATAGATTTTGGCACCCGGTCTTGTTCCCACGACAAGCCAAGCTTCGGTTTTTCCGTATTCGCTATGGAAATATTCCCGTGAAAACGCTTTGGTGGGGTGAACCTGTACGGGCAAACGAATTTGACTATCCAAAAATTTTACCAAGCAATCGTACTTTCTGCCACCGAGTAAAGCATCGGGGTATTCGTTTAGAAGGTCGTCAAAAAATTCGCCGCTGCCTTCCACAACGGAAACGCCGTCTCTCGGCCCGAAGTATTTCGGATTGATGGCTTTTACTTTACTGGCAACCCATTCTTCGGGAAACATACTGTCGCCCTTCATTTCGCTGTTAAACACTTCAAAACCTTTTCCGCCCAAATAAACGCGGAATACTCTGTTTTCTTTAAAGAAAATCGGTTGTTTCACCGTATTGTTAGTAGTTTCTTGATTCATACTTTTTCTCCAATAAAATTTATTTAATCTAAACGCACATCTATTTCCAAACCTTTGGTTTGCAGATGTTGATTACAAAGATATACTTTGACGGGAATATTTCCTTTCGTCTTATTGAATAAGGCGTAAACCGTCATTTTTCTCCCGAGCAATTCATCGGGCATTTTCATATAATACGTATAAAAAGAATCGCTTTTTGCATAGGAGTGTTCCCAAATATTGCAAGGGTACGAGCAAGAACGATCTTCAAAACCGAAATAACGTCCGTCACATTCCGCTACGCAATAGACACCTTCGTTTTCGTGCTTTCCTTCGAAAGCTACCGCTAAAAAGGTGTTTTGTGCATTCTTTTTGATGATAAAAGAGAATTTTTTACATACTTTCGTTATTTTTTTTGCATAAGGTGCCATTAAATTATTTACTTTGGGATTACGGAACGGCACCTTTTCCCCTTCGGCTTCGCCGTAAACGGAAACGATTCTGTCCATCGGGAAAGGCAATTCGAAATAACGCATTTTTTCCCCTATGGAATACCGAACTTTCTTAAGTTTTCCCGCCACTTCCACGATACTGTGGGTTTTTTCAATGACTACGGGAATCATGACGTCTTTTTCTATCATGTGCAGGGGATCTTCGGAAACATGCCATGTATCCAAGTCCGAAGAGAAAACGGCTTTATCGTGATATTTTTGCTGACAGGTAGAACCCGTTTTGTTATCGTCGCCTTCCAAATAAGTGATTACCAATTCATCCAAATACAAACAATCTCCGATATCTACCCGTAAGCAACCGCCTTCCACGCGGAACCCTTTTCGATAGGTTTTACTTCTCGCATCGAAGAACGTGTCGTCTTTCCCGTCGAATACGACGGAGGAATCACAGCCTCTATAACGATATGTTTTTTGCCCGAAAAAGGCGTCACGAGCCGCTTTTACTTCGGGTATGGCGGTATCGCCGGAACGAAGAACGGACTGCCGTTCAAAAGAATCGTTGCTAATGGCGTACATTGCCGTTTCGTACAGTTTTCTGTCAATTGCCGGTACGGGACAAATTTCCATTTCTCCGAGAAGTAAAGGTGCTTTTTCGGTTACGTCAAACCTTCTTTCGATAGAAATGGGATATTGCGTTTCTTTTTTCTGTTTGACTATTTTTCCGTCGGTTTCCACCACGTTGACACGAATCGGTTCTCCGAGTTCGTTTGATTCGGTTACGGTGTACAGACAGCCGGCAAGTACCATATCGGCTTCCCGTGTATCGACCACCTCCACAAGTGCCGCGCGGAACGGCAAAACCTCGATTTCCACGACCGAATTCCAAGGATAAATACCGACCAATCCTTCGTAAGGAAAACGGTTTATTACCGAAATCTTTTTTAAGGGTTTTAAGCCGATTTCTTCGTTGAGATGAACGGAAATCTTTTTCGTCGTCCAGGTGGGATTGGAAAAACACAAAAATCTTCTTTTATCGTCCCCTCTGGATACGGTATTTTGTCCGTATTCGGACGGTAAAAGCATCCCGTTTACCAAAATATCTCGATATTTTCTATGCAAAATGTGAATACGCGTATAGAGAGGTATTTCATCGTCACGCATAAACCAAGGATTTCCGTACGTTTCGGGAGCCAAAATTAAACTTCTACCGAACGCTTGAAGAATCATTTCATCTTCAAAATAATCAATACACGAAGAAATGCATACGCCGTGATCCTCGGTCAATCTTTGTAGTTTCGGAACCATTCCTCTCGAAAAAGCCGACGCCCTATGATGCGGAGCAGTCATATTGTTTTTCATGAGGACGTCTACGTACGTTTCGCTTCCTTGCCATAAAAAGGTAGTAACGTATTTTTGAGCTTTTCCCAAACGGTTTCTATGATTCAAAACTATCAAATCGGGAGAATAACGTCGACATTCCTGCATGGTGCGAATAAACGCTTTTCTTTTACGAATTCGCAGGTTTCCGCAAACGCGGTCAAACTTAAAAAGCGCAAAATGAAACTCTTGACAGAGGGATACCAACAAGGATCTCCTCGCCTGCTCTTGTTCGGGCGTATCACCGTATCCGTCGGCACCACCCCAAACACCCAAACGAATACCGGACTCCAAAGCTTTTTCCACGCAAGGTTGATAACCGTTCGGATATTGTTTTTTGAGTTTTTCACCGTCAAACGTTTCGTATGTGCCTGCCGCTCCGTCTAAATTACCGGCATCCCATGCGTAAATATCCAGCTGCATACCGAACTGTCTTTTTAAGTATGCAAAAAAATCCAAGTTGATTAGAGTTTGTTCCTCTGTGGAACCTTCATTCGTACTGTTAATCCAAGAAAAATACTCTGCCCTCGACGGGGTTTTTTCATCGACGTCGGAAATATGCTCTTTCTTTTTCATATCCACCTCTCCTATGTGTATTTATAATATAATATATTATAAGAGAATCCTTTGTCAATCCCTTTTTATAAAAAAAGACGTTGAGAATGACTCAACGCCTTTTTTAGTACCGAAAACCCTGTCAAATCAAGTCGTCAAATAGCGACAAATTCTCAAAGGACGGCTTTCTTTCGCCCCTTTCTATGGACTTAATGATTTCCACAGCTCTGTCGTTTACCGGGGTAGGTACCCCTACTTTTCTGCCGTAATCGCTGACGACGCCGTTTATGGCGTCCACCTCGCAAGGTTTCCCTTTTTCGATATCCTGCAACATACTCGCACGAATCAAACGATGTTTTTTGATGGCTATCGGTATGATGAAGAACGATATTTTTTGTTTCAGTTTGGAGTCGTAATTCAAAAGTTTAACAACGTCCTTTCCTTGAATGGGTTCAATCCGTATACCGCCTTTTTGGGTGGAATCAATAATTTCTTTAATAATTCTTTGAGCCAAAAGTCTTGATTTTTTATTGTCGGCGACGGCTCCGAAATTACACCCGAGAACGGCACTCATGCCGCTGAACGCACTGTTGACAAGAAGTTTACTCCAT
>DCGI01000041.1:27829-57097 GCA_002315475.1 Christensenella sp. UBA1782
GCCTATAAAATTATTTTCTACCTCTACCGTACCCATGAAAGACAACAGTCGTTTTATTTCTTCGAAATGTCGGTCGTTTTTCCCTTTTTCGGACAAATATCCCAGTGCAAACACCAAAGCGTCCGGCTCACTGGTTAATTCGCTTACTCCCGCATCAATCAACTGCGCTCCCCAACCGATGGCACAGCCGTACGTTCTGTCCTCTCCGATGATTTCGGATACCGAATGTTCGGGCAGTCCGTTTTGCATGGTGCAAATAACGCCGTCGTCGGCTAAATACTTCGTTAGCTTCTTTACCACCGCCTTATTCTCCAACTGTTTTGTCATCAAAAAAATAATGTCGTATTTTTCAGGCATTTCGTCGGGCAACAGAGCGTTTACTTTTTGCGTAAAATCGGCTTTTCCCACGATTTTGGCTCCGTTTGTACGTAAAGCTTCTATATGTTTTACGTTCCTGTTGATTAAGTCAATCTCCTCGTTTTTGGAAATATATGCACCCAAAACCGTACCCAAAGATCCTGCCCCGTAAATAGCTGCTTTCATATTGTATACTCTCCTTTTTGTTTTGATAAATCTATTGTACCTTTTTTTTGCGGAAATAGCAATACCCTTTTTTATAATAGATAGTATTTTTAATTCTTATAAATAGTTATTATCGGTATCTATAGATACGAATTATTTACATTTATTCAATCTATTCATAAATTTCGAGTATTGAACAAAAGGCAAAGAAGAATCCTTTGCCTTCTCGAAACGATAAGAATTCTTCCCGCAAATCTTTCTTAAAACTTTTCGGACAAGAAAGAACATATTTCCGCAAAAGCTTTTTTGGCTTCGGGCATAACGGAAGGGAAAAGCGGATAGATATGGAACATACCTTCGTCGATACGAATGCGGCAATCAACGCCCGCTTTTTTCATGTTCTCATAAACGGTTTGGGAATCGCTTAAAAGCATTTCACTACCGCCGACCGTAATAAGGGTGGGAGGAAAACCGGCATACTCGGCAAAGACGGGAGAAACGATATAAGAATTTCTATCCGCTTGAAAGCACCAGGTATACAGAGATGTTTCGGCAAAGTCTTTTAAGAGTTTTTCGTCCAACGCACCTTCTTTTTGTCCGAACATGGGATCGTGGTTATAGTTATCGAAATACGACTTTCCTACGCCGACCATATCCGTCCATGGAGAGATACAAACCATAGCTTTGGGCATCTTTCTTCCGGCGTCACGCAAAGTCAAATTCAGAGCCAAATTCAGATTGCCGCCCGCACTGTCGCCGATGGTGATAATGTCTTCTTCCCGATAGCCTTGTTCGATAAGCCAATCCCAACCCGCTAAGGCGTCTTCGAGCGCGCATGGGTAGACGTATTCGGGTACCGTCCTGTAATCAATAAAAACGATGCGAATATCGCCTACTTGCTTTAGAAATTCTTTTACTTTGTTACGGTATAAACCGTTCAACCGCCCGATATAACCGCCTCCATGTAGAAAGTAAAGAACCTTTTTGGGATTCGTACCCTTTCTGTAATACATTTCTACGGGCAAATTTCCGATTGTAAATTTTTCGGTTACCACCCATTTGGGCTGACGAAATCCCTTCATATTATCCAACTTCTTGGAAGACTCCACCATATCGTTCCCCGAAGCGGGATTGTTGTTCATGAATTTCCATAAAGCTTGTACAAAAATTTTTCCGACTAAAGATACCATTTTTTCCTCCGATTTATTGTATTATAGGGCTTCTCGCCATATATATATTATATCAAATCTAAACGTGTTGCAACATCTGTTTAATAATAGGAACGCAGGAACGGTAACAAGCAAACTGATAATAAGACCGATCGTAAACGCCGTAAGGACTTCGTATCCTTTCATTTTTCGTATATCGGATCGGCTCATTCCCGCAGTATAATAATATGAAAATTCTTCTTTGCGTGAACGATAACTCGAAATAACGCTATCGCCGATACCGATTATGGCAAAAGCTACTACAAATCCCACAACGATATCCGCACATATCAAGGAAGAAAAAATAATATCAACCCATTCTTGTATAAACTCGGAATTCCGAACAACCGTCGCAGACTCCATCGACAACGAAAACATGATATTTTGATACAACGTTTCGGATTCGTGTGTTTCTTTTCCTTTTACGATGGTATAATTTAACGGAATATTCCAATAAGACGCATCAATAATCAATACTTGGTCGGGCGTTTTTAATTCTTTTGTATAAACACAGTTCAAAACGGTATTTTCATACCGTACAGAAACGGGATCACCGATATTAATATTATATATCTCTGCAAACCGTTTGTTCATAAAGATTTCATCTTCATGAGGAAGTTCCTTCATGTCAAATTTTTCCGAGATAGCATCACGATTGTCGACGGCTATAAGCATCATTTTGAAATCGCATACTTCGGCATATCCCTTGAATAAATGATACACTTTATCGACTCCATCCGTTTGCAAAAGGACATTATCGGAGCTTTCGCTCGCATTGATGACCAAATAATCCCCTTGAATTAACTTCTTATTGACATCGACGTCCGCATATCCGGATAACAAAACCGTCAACAAGGAAAAAAGCACGACTATACATAAAGCAAATACGCCGGCCGTATTGCCGAGCGCATCCACTCTCTGTGCGTTTTTTAAGGCATCTTGAAAGGGGATACTTTTATTTTTTTTATAGAGTAAAGCAAGATATCGAATGGACGTTTTTCCCATTAAAAATGCCATACATCCCAATAGTAAAAACGCAATAATGGACGGAAACATACTGATTCGTAAAGGTAAACAATAACTGATGATTGCCATTACGACGAAAAGAACGCAAGAGAATAATAAAATGAGTTGGGTTTTATCTTTTTGTTTTTGAGTAGGTTTTCTTTTTCCGAAAACATCGGTTATCGTATAAATCGTCAAACTGAATTCCGAAGCCAATAAAGTACAGAGCAGTGCAATACTAACGGATTTTGCATGAAGCTGCAACGTGCAGTAGTCGAAGTTTGACCAAGTGACGTAGGCTTTTGCCAGTCCGAAGGAAACGGCAATACCGATTACGCTTCCTATAAGCCAATACAAAAACATTTCCGTCATGTTTAAGGCTACCAACATATATTTTTTTGCACCGACGTTATAAAACAAGTCAATTTCCTGTTTTCTTTGCGCCGAAAGAATGTATACGCAACAGTAAATCACTATCATCACGAAAAATATGGATAGTATCATGATAATGAACGTTTGTTCATCCAATCCGTTCAAGGCATTATCTCTTGTTTGAGAAAGAACGGATACGGAAAGGTCGGGATAGGCTTTCCCCATGCAAGAAAGCACCTCTTGTTCTTTTCCGTTACTCTTTACATAAATAATTCCTGCCGGCGAAAGATCTTCCTCTATAGCAAAAATCATGTATTTATTGGCGTACAAATCCATAACGGCATCGGTATCCATGAGGACTTCGTACGTTCCGAAAAACTTCTTTTTCGATACACCCGCTATTTGCAAAGAAAGTTGTCCCAACACGTTGAAGTTTGCAAAATCTCCGAGAACCAAGTTGTTTCGTTTCAAAAAATCTTGTGTTACAAAAATTTTTTTAGCTTTTTCCTTTTCGGTAAATGTTTGATATTGTGTAAATTCCACCGAGAAAATAGAATTCACATTGTTAAAATCGGAGGCTACCCCGTAAACGAAAGAATTCCTATCTCCATACAATAACGGCAGAGAAAAAAGACCGCAAACCTCTACGCCTTCGGGCAAAATCTCCCGTATTTGAGAAACGCAAACAAAGCGTGTATTGGATTCGGATGTAATACCGATGAGAATATCGGCATTTCCGTTTTGAGCCAGTCTGCCTTTCTCGTCGTTTTCTTCCATGTAAATTTGAACGTCGATTGCACAGATACATACCGCAACCGCCAAAGCCAAAACCACAATCAAAAGAAGAGGCTGTGCCGGTCTCTTTTTAATCGCCGTAAACAAATGTTTCAAAAATAGACTTAATGACGTAGGCTCCATATTTACTAGAAAAATTATACAAAAAAAATGACGTTATGTCAATATTCCTAATCCAATCCGTTTCTTAGTACTCCATTTTTTTTATTTTTGAAGACAAAAAAATAAGAGTCTTCTTTAAGACTCTTACTGGCGGAGAAATCGGGATTTGAACCCGAGCTACGTTTCACCGTACTACTCCCTTAGCAGGGGAGCCCCTTCAGCCACTTGGGTATTTCTCCTTACTTGCTTGCTTGGATATGATACCATAAAGCAAGCGTTTTGTCAATAAAAATGCACGATAATTATCGAATCTCTTTACAGAGAGGTGACACCACCCGTTTCATCAATGTGAACGAGGGAAGTATGCGGATTTTTCAGAGATAGATACCTTGCCCTTTTCTCTTTGATACATTGATAAATACATTCTACCGAATAGCCGCTTGCTTGAAATTGTCTTTTTAAGATGGCGGCACTTTCGTGGGCTATCATGCTATCGGTGACGAGCAAAACGACATTGGCTCTTCCGTCGGGAAAAACAAATGAAAGCAGTTTGGTTGCGTCGATACGCAAATAAACAGCCGAAAACGTTTTTTCACCGACCGAGAAATTTACTCTCCCCCCTCGAATGGGGATTTTTTTGTCCTTTACGCAAAAGACAAAACCGTTTTCGTAGGATTCCGAACCGAGAAAAAAGGGATCCAGCGTGCTTCCCGTATTCCCCTGAATTTCCAAAACGTTATTGATTTCAAACACGTCCAACAGTCCGTCAATGGATCTCTTATTGTCAATGGTTTCCGCCATTGTCTTGATAGTCAAACCGATTTCGTCGTAGATACAATCTTTCATCTTGCCGAACGTTTGATTGACACGCATGTCGACATCGTCGTTTACCTTTCCTTCCAGAATCCTTTGTACCCTGTTTCTTGATTCCTCTTTTTGGCAGACAGCATCCAAAATACCTTGCGTAATCTCGGTATTTCCGAGTTTAAGCGTTACGTTCATCCCTAATTCGCGAACAAAATCAATGGCAAGCGTCGCCATTTCCGCTTCAATTTCAAAGCCCGAAAGTCCAACGGCTACGGCAACAATTTCCGTTTGCCGACCTTTTTCCGTTTGAGAAGGAGAATACACGTCTCCGAATGAATAGTATCTTTGAAAACGAATATTATCTCGTACAATTTGACGCAACAAAAAAGGAACCAAGTCGTTCGGTAAAGAAAGAGTCTGACCGTCGGTTTTAACAATAGTATACAAATCGCACATGGAAACGGAACGAGAGTCCATGACCATGTTTTCGGAGGAATCCACCGAAGGCAACGACAAAAAATGATAGGCGTTTTTTTCCAAAAACGTACTACAAAGTCGCTCCAGTTTGGATATTCTTAAGGTGGCATCAAGGGTTTGCATCCCTTCTCCGTTATTTATTGTCATTACTCTCAGCTCCGCTCATTTCTTCTAAATAATCCAAATATTTTTCCCAAGCAACGGCATAGTTGTTAAAGCATCCGGAAGGAATATAAATTTTCAAACCACCCACCATTTCGAACGGTAGGTTTTCGTACAACTGGATGGCTTGTTTGGCTTCCACCGTAACTTTTATCAACTGATTACATTGCGAGAATGCTCTGTTTCCGATGCTCTTGACGCCTTCCGGTATGGTAATCGAAGTCAAAGAAGTACACTTGCTGAACGCATAAGATTCGATTACCAAATCTTCGATGCCGCTCGTAAAGACAATTTCTTCCAAATTGACGCGGNNCTTCGAAAGCATGTTTGCAAATCTTTTTCAAACTTCTCGGCAACGTTACTTTCCGTAAATTTATCATACCGGCAAAGCAATATTCGCCCAAAACTTCTATGGTGCAGTTATTTGCAAAGGTTATTTCTTCGATAATCTCATTATTGATATAAAGAGTATCCGATAAATCACCGTTGCATTGTAAATATCCGAAAGTCACGTCGTTATCGTCTTCTTCGTTTTCGGCACCGTTAAAATAGTATATTTCATGGTGTTCCATCTCCATAAAGGTTGCATAAACACGACCTTTCTTAAACCCTTCCGTTCTGTCGGGTTGTACGAAGGTGTCCCCTACTTTCTCAAAGACGCCTACGGGTATAGTTCTGTCCAATACGTATTCACCGGTATTCAAAATTTTCACGACGGCGTAGGATTCCCCTTCGGTAAACGCTCCCGTAGCCACTTCGTAAGTCCCTCCCGTTTCGGTCAAAACGTATCTGTAAATATTTCTGTCGACCAAACGGAAACGGGCATACGTCAAATCTTTCGAGTAGTTCTTTTCGCTTTCCGTTACGGCATTTTGCGAAACGTTATAATAAGATTGTTCCCCGGCGTTATAAGCGTATACGTCGTAGGTTACCGTTTCGCCGATGGTGTAATCCACTCCTGCCGTCAACTCTAATTTTTCATAGAACACCCCGCTTGTGTTATATTTCGTTGCCGTTTGCCGATAAGAACTACCGTCAAAAACATACAAAATATCATTATAAGAAGAATCAATATATTTGTAATACAAATCGGACTCTATAGCGATACTCTTACCGAAACTACCCAACGAATAGTAGCCGTTGGCGTAATAGTTTCTTTTGATGTACTTAACGTAGCCTAAAGAACCGGTGATTGAATAAATCTGCTTCTTGCTTTGTTCGGTAATAATGATTACCTTTTTATCGTAAGTATCGAGATACCCTTCGATAGTATACATGCCGTCTTGTTCATCGGATAATTCTTTCAAAAGATAAGATTGCGGATTGCTCCCGATATTGTAATCGACGCATTTCGCATATATTGTCATATCGTCCGTTAAAATCAGAGGATACGTTACGGCGTTATTAAACTCTTTATCCAAGAACCACCCTACAAATTCGTATTGGCTGATAGCGGAAACGTTTACTTCCACCTCTTTGGGACTGTATAAAGCGTGAATGGTATCGTTTACAATGGGTTTACCTTCGGTCGTAGAAATATTGTAAGACAAAGTAAACGTTTCGATAACGGTCATCAGTCTTTCGCCCGAAGACACTACCGTTTGAGCCTGAATAGACCATTGATCGTTCAAGCGATAGGTATCGAGAATGTTACTGTTCTCTACGTAAATCCTTACGCAACCGCTGTTAGCCAAAGAAGTTTCGTACTCCAATTCGGCGGGAATGGTTTCCCCTTCTTTAATATCCGTTTGAATGGTTATGGTAAAGCCGTTATATTCTTCGGTTCCTTCTCTCCACGATGCACCCTTGATTCCGTCAAAAGCACCCTCTTTGATGAAACGAATACGATCGGTAATCTTCAAATCATAGAATCCCGTATCATAAAAGGCGTTCTTATTGATGGTCGAAACCTGTTCGGGCAATACGACGTCCTGTAAAGAAGAAACGTTATATTTAATTAAGGTGTTCCCGATGACAATATAGTCAACGTCACGAAGTTGTAACGTGTACCATTTGGTGTCCGTCATAACGTCGTCACCGACGTAAGAAATGGTGGTCGGGAAGTTTATGTTGGTAAGGTTGATACATCTGTAAAACGCTCGGTTGTTGATCTTTGCGATTTTACTGCCTTCCTCAAAAACAACGGTTTCTACATAGGTATTGTTTTCGAAAGCCGAATTATATATAAGGATAATGTTTTTAGGAATTACCACTTTGGATGCCGAACCGTTGTACTTCAACAGAATATTTCCGATAATATCCATTTTTGTTTCGGCAGACTCGACAAACTTATTCAAACCAACGTTTTCAAAGGCGTCTTCACCGATATCGGTAATAGCCGTTTCTACCAATTCTAAGGTATCCATAGAAATACAATCGTAAAAACTACCCTTTCCGATTTCGGTTATGGAAGCTTTCGGATCGGAGAAAGAACGAAGGTCAATACATTCCGCAAAGGCGTAATCCCCTATTTTCTTCAACGAACTGTTTCCGGTAAATGCCACCTCTTCCAAAGCCTGACATCCGTAAAAGGCACGACTGCCGATTTCTTTTAAGTTGCTGCCGTTGGGGAAAGAAACGCGTAACAAACCGCATTTTTCAAAGGCTCCTTCCAAAATAGACGAGACCGAAGATGAAAATGCCACCGTATGTAAAGAGGTACATCCGTAGAAAGCATATTTCCCGATTTCCGACAAATTCTTTGCTAAGGAAAAATCAAAATCGTTGAGGTTATAACAATTATAGAAAGCTTCGTTACTAACGTATGACAAAGCGGCATTGTTGGCAGAAAGGACGACTTTGGATAAAGCACAATCTTTGAAAGCCGCCGTATAAATGGTTTTTACCGATGCGGGTATATAAACGCAATCTAACGAAACGTTGCCTTCAAAGGCACTTTCCGCAATGGTAACCGTCCCCGTCGGAATGTGTAAGATCTCCGAACTTCCGGTATACTTATAGAAAATACCGTTTATCGATATGCAGTCGGTATCTTGCGAACGTAGCCAAGGAGTCCCTTCGAAAGAGTCTGCGGCAATCAAAGCCAATTCGCTCTTTGCGGCAAAAGTAACCTCTTTCAAAGCGTTACAACCCTTAAACGCACCCTCCCCGACGGAAGTAATACTCTTTCCGATTTCGAAGGATTTTAAGTTGACGCAATCTCGGAACATATTGGAAACAATTTCTCGGACGCCTTCCGGTAAAAATACGGTTTCGATGGCGATATTATCTCGGAAAACGCCCTCCGAAAACGAAGTAACGGCATCGGGAACGTGGACTTCTTTGGAAGAACCTTTATACCCTATCAATATTTTATCGTACACGACAAAATCTCCGGGATAAGACTTGTACCAAGAGGAATCGGCAAAAGCATTTTCACTGATTCTCGTAATGGTGGAAGAGAGCAAAACGTAGTTTACCGATTTTCCGAAAACGTTACTGTTAATTCCGCTTACTTTCAAATTTTTATATTCGGTAGGCAAAACAACGTAAGAATCACTTCCGTTGTAACCGGAAACGGAATAATACCCGTCTTCGTTTAATTCGTATTCCAAGCCTTCCGAAACATAGTCGGTTTTGCTTAACTTTGCATATATTTTGGTGTCTTTTTCGATATGAATGGGAAATACGACTTGATTGGAGAACGTGTTGTTGTCATAATACCACCCTAAAAACAGAGGATACAAGACCAAACCGGTAATCGTAAACGGTTCGATAAAACATACGCCCTTTTCTTGATTGGTTTCCAAAGATTTATCCATCCATATATAATCCAACGTATACGAAACGGAGTCGGAGAATACCTGATAAACCTTTTCATTATAATACGTACCCGCTTTATAAAAAGCATAATACCCTACGGAAACGTCTTTTTTCGGAGAAGCGAACTCCACGCTGAACAGATAGGTACAACCGTAGAAGGCGTTATCGGCGATATACTTCGTCGATTTCGGGAATTTTATTTCCTGCAAACCGATACAATTTTGGAACGCATAGCTATCGACGTACGCTACGACCGAAGGCGTCTGGAAGGACACCGAGGTAATGAAACCTTTATCCTTGAAGGCATCGGAAGCAATATACGTTACGTTTTTCGGTATGGTAACCGACGAATTCAAACCGTTATATTTCAATAAAACGCCACCCAAGATAACAAAGCCGTTCGTACCTTCGTTTTCCAAATACGGTGTACCTTCAAAAACAGAATTTCCAAAAGAAGATAATTGCAAACTGTTTTCAAACGCAACGGTTTCCAAAGAGGAACAATTCCGGAACGCTTCGTTTTCGATTTTTTGTAAAGCCACGCCCGAAATTACCGATAACGTTACTTTCTTCAAGTTTTCACACCCGTAAAAAGCACCTTCTTCAATGGTTTCTACGGTGACGGGGACTTTGAAAGAAGTAATGGCATTGTTGCCGGCAAAGGCATACGCACCGATGGAAGTAATAGGAATACCGTTAAAATTATAGGAGGGTTCCAAATCGCCGCCTTTTCCGTTGTAACCCGTAATGGAAATCACGTTATCGTCGGTATTGTACGAAAAGACGTAGCCGTCAACCGAATATTTCGGGAACAAATTATCACCGATCTGCGACCAATTTCCTTTCGTGTAATATACGACTTTATCGGTATAAATGTCGTCGAAAGCGGTATTGGTGTTCAATACGAACAGAAAATCGGGAACGTATTTACCCGCAAAGACTTGCTCGAAAGAATCCAAATCGGGAGCAAAAGTATTGCTATCGATACGAAGGGCACGCAAAGTCGGACACACAACGCTGTACGTTTCTAATTCCGTATCCGACGTAATCGTCAAACAAGAAATATTCGCTTGATAAAACGCTCCTCTTTTTATGAGCCGGCAGGCATCGTGAACGACCACTTCGGGATATTGATTATCTTGATACTTTGCGGGATATAAATATAAGGTATGGTAAGATACGTCATACAAAGCACCGTTGTATACGGTAAAATACGAGCTGTTTTCCGCCGTAATCACGCGTAAAGACGAGCATCCGTAGAAAGTACTGTCGCCGATGGAATTGACCGATGCGGGCAGATGCAATTCTTCCATACGTCTCAAACCGAAGAAAGCTTGGTCGCCCAAAGCCGTTATCTTCGTACCGGCAAAGGTAACCGAAGCAAGGGCGTTATCGCCGCTCATGGAAAAGGCACCTTCTTCTATGGTATTGACGGATTCCGGAATAATTATCGCAGTCAGTGCGGTACATTCCGAAAAAGCAAAGTCGTCGATTTGCAACAAACCGTACGGAAGGTCGACGTTCGTCAGATTTTTACTTCCGTAAAACGCATAAGAACTGATTTCTTCGGTGGTATCCAAAATGGAATACGAAGTACGCTCCGACAAAGACGGATAAACGTACAGAACCCCTTTATCTTCATTGTAGAGTACCCCGTCTTCGGTGGAAAAGTATACGTGGGTATTACTCACGACGAAACGAGAAACGTCTTTCCCTTTGAAAACGCCGTCATCCATACCGGTAACCGTACAAACGATAGAATCGATGGTTGCCGTTTCGGGAATGACGACGATGGTTTCTTCACTCGAATAACCGCTGATAACGCAGGTCTTTGCATCTTCGTTGGTTATTTTATAGGACAAACCTTCCGAACCTTTGTCAAAGGAAACATAATCGGCGTAAAACGTCGTTTCGGTGATGATATCCTGTTCATACGGGAACGTAACGTAAACTTTCTTCCCTTCTCGAATGACGTACCAACCGATAAACTGATAATCGTTCGCAGGGCTGACTCCCGAACAATACGCATTTTCGGGTTCGGTGATGACTTTATCGTCGGGATAGTACAAAAACGTTTCCGTCGTTTTACCGTCGGCATAGCGATTCTTTTTGGGATTGTACTTTTGATAAATAAAAGTAACGTTGTATTTATCTTTTTCGTAAACGGCCAAAAAAGTACTTCTGTCTTGACTTTGCCATCCGACGAAGGTATAACCGTCTATGGAAGGTTCCGACGGATAATAGGAAGCACCGTTTTCCTCTCTGGGTACGTTTACGGTGGCGATGACTTCGTAGTCCCCTTTGGACTTGTCTTTCTTGGCGTAAACCGTTGTCGTCGCATTGCCGAAACGATAGGCAACCAAATACTTCACCGTATACGTCAACGACTCAAACACGACGGTATACTCCTTATCTTCGGTAATATTGTCGAACGTATCGAATTCCCCTTCTTTGTTCTTCCAACCGACAAACTCATACCCCACGCGATTATCCAAAGCGGGAGGAACGGCTCGGCCGCCGTCTTTTACATATTGCACGTCGCAAAGCGGTTGTGCGTTTTCATCGTAAAAAGCTACTTTATGATAGGCTCCGCTGTCGTCATATAATTCCAAAGTAAAGCTCAAGGTGTATTTCCCGTACAGGAGCCGAATCACATGGGTACCTTGCTTTGACAATTTGTCTTTATCTTCCGCTTTAACCATATCGAGAGACGCCGAAAGAGACACGGTATAATCGTAGGTATCCGCTTTGGTTCCGTCCGACTTTGCCTGTTCGTCCTGTTCTTCTTTCATGGCAAGACCTGTTGCGGAATCGGCTTTGTACGTCACCAATATTTTCACTTTGGTAATATCGAATTCGCTGATTTTCATGCCCGAAGCGACAGAATCGGCATTAACGGACACCTTTTCAATATCCGAATACACGATATCGTTTTGATTGTCGTCTTTCCTCGTCGTGCAACCGAAAACGGCAAGCACAACCCAACAAAGAACCAGCAAAACAAGAACAATTTTTTTCATCTTTTTCATAGTATCACCTTTCACCTTATCTCTCTATCAAGCCTTCAAACCCAATTAAATAGTCTTCGGGAATAATAGAACGGCTATCCGCAATTTTTTCGTAATGACTGTTTTCAAACGACAGTGTATCCACGCCGTATACTTCATAATTCGTTTCGCCTACCGTTACGAATTCGGGAATCGTAAAGGTAGTTTCTGCCGTAGAGGCATCGGCGACACAACAAAGAACGGCAACGACGTCATCGGTCGTTTCGGTCGAACCGATATAATACAAGTCCCCGTTCGCAAAATACTTGCCGGCGTTTACGGTAAACTTCGTAACCGAAGTACATCCCGCAAAAGCACCCATGCCGATAACTTCGACGCAACTCGGCAAGACGAACTCGCCTACGTTTACGCAATGACGAAAAGCCTCTTTGCCGATTGTCTTTACTTTTGAACCGGTCGCAAAAGAAATCTTCGTTAAATCGGTACAGCCGTAGAAAGCATAATCACATACCGTTACGACGTCATAATTTTCACCGTTTACGAGGATGGAAACGGGAATCGTGAAGTTATTGGCACGTTTATTGGGATATGCCACCAATTCGGCATATTTTTTGTCGTTTTCTTCATAATACCGATAAAGAATACCGGTAACGGAAACGTAACCTTCAACAGACTCGGTTTCTTCCTCCCGTACGATGACTATGGATTCCAATGAGGTACAACCGAGGAAACTACCCGCAGTGATTTTTTGAACGGTAGAAGGAATCTCAATGCTTTTCAGCGACGTACAGCCGGCAAAAGCAAACTCCTGAATGGTATCGATACCGTTTCCGTCGATAATGACCGTTTTGATTCTGTCGTTTCCGCCAAACGCGTTATTGGCAATAATCGTCGTATCTTCGGGAATATGCACTTCGGAAGCAATCCCGTTATAGGCAAGCAATACGGTTCCGAGCATGGACATGACGACGGTACTGTCGGATTCGGTAAACGCATAAGCATCCACCGTCCTCAAATAACTTTCGGTGACATGGAATACGGTAAGATTAACGCATCCGAAAAAGGCTTTTTCGCCGATTCTTTCCACATAACACGAAGTATCGGAGAAGGAATGTAACGATACACACCCGTAGAAAGCTTTTTGTTCGATAACCGTCAAATTGCTTTCTCCCAAGAACCGAACCGAAAGCAAATCGTTACATTCTCGGAAACATTCGGCAGGCAGTATTTCCAATCGACTTTCCTCTTCGAATTGAACGGTAATAACTTGAGACTCGGCAAAAGCTCCCTTGCCGATATATTCCACTTTGGCGGGTATATAATAATGTAAAGATTGTTCGGGTAAAGACAGAATACCGGCAAAAGCACCCTCGCCGATAGTAACCAATTTCGAACAGTTTCTTATGTCGAAATCGCAAGCCGAAGTACAACCGTAAAACGCATATTCTTCTATCGTCGTCAAATTGTTATTATCGGAAGGGAAGAAGATTTTTTCGATTTTGGTTTCGGCAAAAGCGTATTTTCCGATACTTTCCACACTCTCGGACAGATAAAGGAACCGAAGCGTTTGATTTTGATAGAAAGCATACGGGTTAACGTAGGTTATTCCGTTCGGAATATGTAATAAATCGTTACTCCCGATATAGCGATAATAAATCGAATTGATAACAACGCTGTCGTCGATATGCTCGATAAGCCAAGCACTCCCTTCGAAGGCATCCCTGTCGATATCGCGGAGATTCTTCGCCACTTCAAACGAGAGGTCGCGTAAGTTTGTACAAGTAGCGAATGCGCCTTTCTCGATAGCAAGTAACCCTTTGCCGAAAGAAACACTCTTGAGTACAAGACAAGAACGGAAACAGTCTTGCGGAACGATTTGAATACCGTCGTGGAAATAAACTCTTTCCAAATAGGTATTTCCTTCAAAAGCACCGTCGGCAATAACGGTTATTTCCTGCGGAAAACCGTAAGAAACCCTCGCACCCGTATAACGTACGAGAACGTGACCGATACGCACCGATTCTCCCGTTTGATTGGCAAGAAACCCGCTTCCTTCAAAAGCGTTTTTCCGAACGTATTGAATCGTTTCGGGTAAAAGAACGTGCAGAACGGCTGCATCGGTGATGGCGTTTGACGCAATACCGATAACTTTGCCGCCGTTAAAAGAATTCGGAACGCTGACGACGGTATCCGAACCCTTATAGCGTGTAACTTCGTATCCGCCGTCGACCGCTCTAAAATCGAACCCGTTTGTACGAACGTCGTCTTGTTCGATACGCAAAGAATAATAATGCGTGTTTTCCGTCAAAACGACGGGGAAAGAAACATAATTTTCGCAACCTTCTTCGGTGTACCAACCGCCAAACCACCCGTCACCGTTTTGGTTCGGAGCCTTCACGATATAATACCCTTCTTTTTCTTCCGAATCAAAGTAATAGGTGTAAGTACCGTCGGTTTTCTTAAACACGTGCGGAACCGATTGATATATGTCGCCGGCATAGGTAGTTTCCTTCGGCAAAACGACGGCAAACAAACACTTGCATCCGTCAAACGCATTCTCCCCTATCGAAAGCAATCCGTCGGGGAAAACGACGTCGGTCAAAACCGAGCAATTTTCAAAGGCGTACGATTGAATCTTTGTCAACAGAGAATTATTTGAAAATACAATTTGAGAAAGTGACGTGGCATCCTTAAAAGCATAATCGGCAATAATGTAAACGCCGTCGGGTACGTTGAAGATTTCATCGTTTCCGTCGTACGTTATCAAAACGCCGGCAAGAATCAGCAATTCGCTCTTTGCTATTTCGGTATTTAAGAACGGTAACATACCGAATTCCGAAATTCTCGTTGCCGTTTCGGTATTGACCGTCCGTAACGAAGTACTGTCGGCAAAAGCATAATCGCCGATTGTCTTCAGGTTTTTCCCGTTGAGGGTAACCGTCGTCAATAAGGGGCACTCGGCAAAGGCATACTCCCCTACCGTCACGATATTTTTAGAGAAGGTAACCGATTGCAAAGCATTGTTGCCGCGAAAAGCGTTCTTACCGATTTTCGTTACGGGACAGTTATCCAAAACGTCGGGAAGAACCAGATTCGTTTGGTTGCCTCTGTAACCGATAACGGTGGCTTCGTCACCCTCCAACACATAGAACAAACCAGCGTCGTTCTTGTAGGAAACCGATGCGGTGGAAGTCATACAATGGATGTTTTCTTCCGAAAGAAACCCTTTTAGATACTCGATATAAGCATCGTCTTTTGTTTGATTGTTGCGTGTTGCAAAATAAATATGTTGCGGTGCGTACCCGCCGAAAGCGTCGGCATCGAAATTCGGTTGTTCGGCGGTAAAGACCAACGCCTGCATGGTGGGACAAACCACACTCTTTTCTTCTAAAACCAGTTTTTGCGAAGCACCGTTCGTATAAGAAATGCCTCCGATGGCACAGTAATAAAATGCTCCGGTACAAACGACGCCGGTACTGTTGTTGATTGCAACCAATCCGTTTTTGGAAATGCCCGAATAAAGGGAAGGATAGGCATATAGGTAATAATAACTGTTTGTTCCGAGTTTACCGTACAAACACCCGTTTTCGACGGTATAGTTCGTCTGTCCTTCCGAAATATTGATTCTTTCTAAAGAAACACAACCCATCAATAATCCTTTTCCGATGTAATTTACGGGATACGGAATAAAAATGGATTTCAAACGACCGGAAAACGCAAACGCATAAGCTCCGATACGTTCCAAACCGCTCTTTTCGGAAATTTCTACCGAACGGAGTTGCTCGTTTCCGAAAAACGCATAATCGCCGATAATCGTTATCCCGTCGGGAATAACGATTTTTTCCAAACCGGAACATTGATAGAAGGCATAGTTACCGATACTCGTCACCGTTTGAGGAATCTTTATCGAAGTCAAGAGTTTTGCCCCGTAGAAAGCACCTTCGTAAATCGTAACGGGTTTCACCGTTTCACTATCCACCACGAAAGAAGTTTCTTCTTTTTGCGAAGGATAGGCATACAATATTTTCAAATCGGAAGAATATAACGCCTCTTTGTAAATTCTGAAGACTTCGTTATCGTTGGTAACCGAAAAACTCCTGATGGCTTTTCCGACAAACGGATTACCGATTAAGCCGACTACGTTCATTTCGTTGTACTTTGTCGGAATCGCCACGATGTCGCTTTCCCCCGTATACTCGTCGATATAGTACCCTTCGGGATGTTCGATATCGTTTTGATAGACAAAATGCAATCCTTCCGTTCCCGTATAGACGTCGTCGTATTCGGCGTAGAAAACGGTTTCCGCCGTAAGGACGTAGGGGAAAGAAACGATGGTTTTTACACCGTCGTGTAGAGTGTACCAATAACGGAAAATCCGTTTGGTGGCTTTTTCGACATCCTCCGGCGCACTGATGCCTTCGGTAGCTTCGGCGACTTTCCAATAAACTTTATAGTTGTACAAACTGTCGACTTCCCCTTCGGGCGACTCAAACTTATAATACACGAAAGTGGCGTCGACGTAATCTTTGTCATACACCGCCGTAAATTTCAAACCGTTCTCCGAGACGTTTTTCATCGCATCCCGATTTTCCCACCGACCGTTACTGAAACCGGTAAATACGGGAAGTTCGGGTGCATAGTCGTACGCGTCGCCCCCCTTCGGTACGTACACTTTATTCGTTCCGTCACCGAAAGAGTATTCCAAATCGTTGAGTTTGTAACAAAATTCCACCCAAAAAACTACGGGTTTGTAATACGCTACCAACGTGGTGTCGGTACTGAATTTATAGGAAGTAACGATTGTATCGGAGTTTTGGATTTTCCAACCGACAAATTCGTAACCTTCCTTCGTTTGCAGGTTCGGTACGACGGCGATTTCATTCGGGTTAAGATACTGTACGTCCCCGACACGATTCCCTGCGTCGTCCATAAATACGATTTTGCATTTCGAAACGGTTTCGGAGTATAATTTCAAATTGAACGAGGTTTCGTATTTTCCGTATATCACATGAATGGTATGCGTTCCGCTGACCGAGAGTTTTGCCTTATCTTCGGCACGAATCATACTCAGCGTCAAAGGAATCTCAACGTAAGCGGGATCACTGTCTTCTACGTATGAAACGGTAAGCTTAATATCGGAAATCTTGAAGGATTCAAGCAAAAAACCCGTCGATTCCAAATTATCGCTTTCGCTGACCGCAATCGTGCTTATCAGGGCGTAGTTGACTTCGGGAATTTCTTCTTCCTCACCTTCTTCGGTTACGTCGCCCTTATCCGACGTTTCCGTACAACCGAACAAAGCAAGCAAAGCAAACAAAAGCGTAAAAACAATCGTCCATATCTTAAAATGTTTTTTCATAAAAAAATACACCCCAAATACTTGTTATTATATATAATAACATAGCAAGAGGCGTAAAGCAAGATATATTTATTATTTATTTAATAATTTATAGTAAAAAATGTAAAATATTTACGTCAAACTGACGTCGGAAAGGGAAAACGCCTTGATTTCGTCCGTCAGTCTGTCGGAAATCGCTTCCACGTCGATTCTGTCGGCGATTTCGGAAGCCTCTTTTAAGATTCTTAAACTTAATCCGTCTAACGATTCCCCGCCCGACTGTTCCAGACCGAAAATGTCGCCGCCTCCCCGCAAAGCATAATCGGCCTCGGCTATCGCCATGCCGTCCGAACAGGACACTAACGTTTTTAAGCCTTCCGACGGTTCTTTTTCGGTATATAAAAAACAATAACCGTCTTTATCCCCTCTCCCGATTCTGCCGCGAAGTTGATGCAACGTCGCCAGTCCGAAACGCTCGGCATCGCAAATTATCATAACCGTTGCATTGGGTACGTCAATACCGACTTCCACGACGGTAGTGGAAATCAAAACGGAAATTTCCCGTTTATAAAACCGCTCCAACACGCCTTGTTTTTCTTCGGCGGTCATTTTTCCGTACAACACGCCTATTTTACTTCGGGGTACGTAATTCGACAGTTCGGGAACCAATTTCTCCACAGAATCGCTTTCGATACCTTCCACGTCGACAATTCTGGGAGCAACGATATACGTCTGAAAACCCTCTTGCGAAACCTTTCCCACATACCCCCACATAGCCTCTCTTTTATCTTGAAAAACCAGTCTTGTTTTAACGCAAGAACGTCTTTCTCTCTCTATCGTATAAAAGTCCATTTCACCGTATGCGACAAGTCGTAGAGAACGCGGAATGGGCGTAGCACTCATGGTTAGGACGGCTATATCTTTCCCTTTCGTCAAGAGTTTCGTCCTCTGCGCCACGCCGAAACGGTGTTGTTCGTCGGTAATGACAAGTCCCAAATCCTCGCATGACAAGGCGTCGTTTAAGAGGGCGTGCGTGCCGATAAGCATATCAAAATCTCCTTCTTGTACACAGGAAAGAAGCTCTTTTTTTGCCTTGCCCGTTACGGCACCCGACAAAAACAAAACCTTCTTTCGGTAGGGTTCAAAGAGTTTTGAAATCTTGTCAAAATGTTGATATGCCAAAATGGAAGTAGGTGCCATTAAATAAACTTTGTAGCCGTTTAGGATTACAAAGAAAGCCAAAATAACAGAAACGATGGTTTTTCCGCTCCCCACGTCCCCGCAAAGAATGGCATTGAAAGACTTTCCGTCGGTCAGAGTTTTTATAAGCGATTGCACGGTATCCCGTTGAGACGGCGAAAGCGAAAAAGGTAAATTCCGAATAAACCGATTCGTTTCTTCCTTTTCCGAATAGGCTCTGCATAGCTGTTTTTCGTTTAACGAACGAGCTAAACGGAACGCACAAATTCTCTTGACTACCTTTTCCAGTTTGATACGATATTTTTGTTTTTCCAAATCCAAACTTGTCGGAAGATGCACGTCGACAATCGCCCGTCCGAACGGTATCAATTTTTTTTCTTGTTCGACGGAACTCGGAATAATGCTTTGTAAGGGTACGGTTTTTAACGCTTCTTGAACGATATTTTCGTAAACGCCTTGCGATAAAATACCTTTCGTTCGATAAACGGGATGAATACCTTCCAGTTTCGTTCCGTCGCATACATCAATTTGCGGATTGAAAAACTGCGGAAAGTCCCCGCCTAAATGAATTTTACCGTAAAAACGGTATTTTTCCCCTTTTTTCAAGGTTTTTGCGTAATACGGTTGGTTGTACCAAATTATTTTTACGATTTCGGGGGCGTTTACCGAAACTTGCACCCTGCTGAATTTATCCTTTTTGAAATAGCCTATCGAAGTAATGACACCTTCAAAAGCGCAAATATCACCGTCTACACATTTTTCCAAAGAAAAAGCCGCATCCATATCGATGTAGCTTCTCGGTAAGGTAAAAACCAATTGATATTCGTCGAAAATGCCCAATTCGTTTAACTTTTTTTGGGTTGCTTCTCCGACACCTTTTATGTCGGATAACATTAGGACAACCCGACGAAATAATAATAATGCGGTTGACCGCCGAAGACGGCACGAACTTCGGTATCGGGTAGAATTTCCTGTACGGAGTGCGCCAAAACTTCGGCTTCTTCCGGTTTTACGTCGGCACCGTAATACAAATCGACGACGCAGGGTTCATCATCCGCGACGTCACGAAGAACGTTCAAAACGACCTCGTTTATTGCACTTCCTTTTGCGATAATTTTGCCGTTAATGGCGATAATATCTCCCGTACTGACCGAAAATCCGTCTGCATCGGCGTTCTTAACGGCATGCGTTACTTCAAATCCCGTCGTGTCTCTCATGGCTTGCACCATGTTTTTTTCATTCTTTGTTTTATCGTTAATGGGTTCAAAAGCCGTTACGGCGGCTATACCTTGTACGATATTCCGAGTCGGAATAATTATCAATTCGCACGAAACCATTTTTACGGCTTGCTCGCACGCCAAAATAATATTTTTATTGTTGGGCATGACATATACGACGTCGGCATTGATTTCGTTTACCTTTTTCACGATATCGTCCACACTGGGATTCATGGTTTGTCCGCCTTCCAAAACGTCGGCACCGTATTCTTCAAACAAATGTTTGAAGCCCGAACCAGAACTGATGCTGAGAAGCCCGTACTCGCTGTGTTCCTTCTTGGGCACGTCTCCATGAATCTTTTTGTACTGCTCCCGCATGTTTTCTATTTTCAAATTATCCAAATCGCCGAGTAGCAAAGCGTACTCCAATGCAACGTTCGGTGTATTGGTGTGGACGTGAACCTTAACGGTTTCCAATTCTCCGACCACCAAAACGCAATCGCCTATAGTCGTCAGTTTGTCACGAAGCTTGTCAATATCGGCAAGAGTGGTTTGTTTTTAAAAATTGACGATAAAGTATTCGGTACAATAGGTAAAAGTAATATTTTCATAATCGTTTACGTCGGTAACCGCCGGAGAGGATTGCTCGGTTTCTTCGGGTTCCGGTTCATTCATCGGGATGCCGTCCAAAACGTTCAGCATGCCGTAGAAAATAAACATAAGCCCCTGCCCGCCGCTATCCACGACGCCCGCCTTTGCCAAAACGGGAAGAAGTCTGGGGGTGTCGGCAAGAACTTCGTCCCCTTTATGCAAAACCTTCTTAAAAAATTCGGAAAAATCCTGTGTCCTTTTCGCAACCTTAACGGCATAATCACCGATAAGACGAATAACCGTCAAAATCGTACCTTCTTTGGGATTGACGACGGCGTCGTACGCTTTTTGAGCACCCGCAACGAGTGCGTCGGCGAAAACTTTGGTATTGAGTTGTTTGGCGGAAGCAAAAACGTTGGTCATTCCTTTCAAAATCTGACTTAAAATAACGCCGCTGTTTCCTCTCGCACCCTTTAACGCGCCTTTTGCTATGGCGGCGGAAACGTACGGGATACCGTCCACGGTAACCGATTCCATTTCTTTCACCGTCGCATTCAAAGTAAGAAGCATATTGGTTCCCGTATCTCCGTCGGGGACGGGAAATACGTTCAAATTATCGACGTATTGCCGATTCTTCGATAGATTCAATTTGGCGCCGTTGAACAATTCTTTCAAATCGACGGCAGACAAAATTGTTTTCATAAAACCTCTCTATTTTGTATCTATTGCTACAGTTTTAAGCCAACCACGTGTACTTCCACCGATTTAACTCTCATACCCGTAAACATTTCTACATGGTAAGTAATAGCCGATTTCAAACTGTTTTTTACAGCTTCCTGATTGACGCCGGAAGCAATAAGACAGTATACGTCGATAAAAATTCTATTATCGACGGTAACGATTTTTATTCCTCGACTAACGGATTCTTGATTAAAAAGTATACGAAAACTGTCAATGATGCGACGACTGACAAGTTCGGCTATGCCGTAACAATCCATAGCAACTTTACGAACAACCATGGCTACGGCGTCGTCCGAAACAGAAATATTCCCATAAATGTTACTGGTTTGTAATGGCATTTTTAACGATTTATATCCTTATATACTACGTTACGTTAATAAAGTAACATATTTTGAAAAAAAATGCAAGTAAAATTAGAAAAGTACCGGAAAATGATTGCAAACATTTTATTTTTATAGTATACTGTGTTAGTCAATTTCAGGAGGTGGAGTTATGAGCAGAGTTTGTTTTATGTGTGGTAAAGGTCAAGTATCCGGAAATAGCGTTAGCCACAGTCACATCAAGACCAGAAGAGTTTGGAATGCAAACATTCACAAAGTTAAGTTGCAAGGTGCTGACGGACAATTCACGTATCAATATGTATGCACCCGTTGCAGACGTACCATGAAAAAAGAAGCTTAGTTTTTATCTTATTCTAAAAAAAAGAAAAAGTCGCATATATGCGGCTTTTTTTCTTGTTTATTTTTCTGTAAATACAATCGTTTTTGCTTATTTTTATTATAAGAAAATACTATTTTTTCTTACTGCGATAATCGGCGATGGCCGCGGCAATCGCTTCCTCCGCCAAAACGGAACAGTGAATCTTCTGCGGCGGCAAACCTTCCAATGCCTCTACAACGTCGGCATTTTTTACCTGTAAAGCTTCCTCCGGTGTTTTCCCTTTAATCATTTCGGTAGCAATAGAACTGCTGGCAATGGCGGCAGTACAACCGAATGTTTTGAACTTTGCGTCAACGATTATATCGTTTTCTATCCGCAAAAATACCTGCATAATATCTCCGCAACTGGCATTTCCTACCGTACCGACACCGTCGGGATTCTCGATTTCACCGACGTTCATCGGATTTGCAAATGTATCTAATACTTTTTTACTATACATACGTACTTTCTCCTTCTTTTGCTTGAAACAACGGAGACCAACTCCGCAATTTTTGTATGGTTTCTTTTAACACGTCCACGACGTAATCCGTTTCTTCCATCGTGTTTTCTCTGCCGAAACTAAAACGAATGGAACTGTGTGCTTCTTCCTCTTTCCTTCCCAATGCCAAGATAACGTGAGAGGGTTCCAGACTGCCCGAGCTACAAGCCGAACCGCTACTGACGGCAATACCGTTTAAGTCCAGCGTCATCAAAATGGATTCCCCTTCTATATAATCAAAGCTGATATTGGCGTTTCCCACCAAGCGATGTTCGGTGCCGCCGTTCAATTTGCATGCGGGGATTTCTTTTAGAACTCTGTCAATAAAATGATCGCGCATGGCTTTTATATGGCGATTGTTTTCCTCCATTTCGGCTACCGCCAAACGTAAAGCTTCCGCCGTACCTACGATTGCAGGCGTATTGGTCGTACCGGCTCTTCTGCCACGCTCTTGTTCTCCGCCGAATAATAAGCGGTCACACTTGATACCGTCGCGGATATATAAAATGCCGATACCTTTGGGACCGTGAAATTTATGCGAGGAAAAAGACAATAAATCAACGTTCATCTTTTTCACGTCGATTTTTATGCTACCCATCGCCTGTACCGCGTCGGTATGAAAAGGAATACCTTCTTCTCGGCAAAAAGCACCGATTTCCTCAATGGGTTGAATGGCGCCCATTTCGTTATTGGCGAACATAACGGACACCAAAATCGTATCTTCACGTACGGCCTTTTTGACGTCCTCTACCGACACCCTACCGTCCGCACCGACTCCGACATAGGTGATTTGATAGCCTTGTCGTTGCAATTCGGCACAGGTATTCAAAACGGCGGGATGTTCTATTTTTGTGGTTACGATATGTTTCCCTTCCTTGCTCAATGCGGAAGCCACTCCGCGCAAAGCCCAGTTATCGCTTTCCGTTCCGCCCGAAGTAAAATAGACTTCTTTCGCACTGCATCCGACAAGCGACGCTATCTCCTCTCTTGCTCTGTCCACCTCAGCCTGCGCTTCTCTTCCGTAAGAATGTAAGCTGGAAGCGTTTCCGTCGGCAAGCAAATAAGGAGTCATCTTTTCAAGTACTCTTTTATCCAAAGAGGTCGTTGCAGAATTATCCAAATATACTCTCATGTATTTTTCTCCATATTTGTAGCGATAGCTACAATTTTATAAAAACTGTCGTACCGCTTTTTGAATATAAACCAAGTATACACCTTTTTTTGAAAAATGTTTACCGTTTTACA
Organism: Christensenella sp. UBA1782; assembly: GCA_002315475.1. Taxonomy (GTDB): domain Bacteria; phylum Bacillota; class Clostridia; order Christensenellales; family DTU072; genus CAG-1782. The sequence continues at coordinate 51,580 of DCGI01000041.1, forward strand.
TGTTTTTATGCACAAATTCCAAAACTTGTTCTTTACTGCGGGGGCCGGTAAAACGGTTCTGTTCCTCGCCCTCTTTGAAAAGGATAACGGTCGGAATATACCGAATCCCGTTATCTATGGCAAATTGTTCACAGGTATCCACGTTTACTTTGCCGCAAAAAACGTTTTCTTTTTCGAGTTGTTCGCAAGCTTCGGAAAAATCGGGTGCAAACATAGCACAAGGATTGCACCATTCGGCATAAAAGTCAATCAAAGCATAACCCGCTTCTCGAATTTTTTCCAATTCCTGTTGTTCGATTATTTTCATAATAACTCTCCTTTTAGAATAGTTTGTATAAATCTTCGATTTTCATAACCGTTTGTTCTTTGGTTGCCATGCATTTTACGGTGACTTCGCCTTTTTCGGCTTCTTCGTCCCCCAATACGACGACGTAACGGAAACCGCATTTGTCGGCATACTTCATTTGTGCTTTCAAACTCTTTTCCATAATATCGGTGGAAGCGGATATGCCTTTTTTACGCAATTCGTCGACGATCCGTAAAGCTAACAAATTCTGTTGCTCTCCTATCGGGGCTATATAGATTTGCCCCGAAGGCGCTTCACCGAACGATAAAGCAGAGTTTTCCATCACCATAATCAATCTTTCGATACCCATACCGAAACCGACGGCGGGAATTTCTTTTCCCCCGATTTCTTGACAAAGATTGTTATATCTACCCCCGCCGCATACGGTGCCTTGACTGCCGATAGCTGTGGAAACAAACTCAAATACCGTTCCGGTGTAATAATCCAAACCCCTGACGATATAGGGATCGTCCACATAGGAAATACCCATACTTTGTAAAGCTTTATGAAGTTTTTCACGATGTTCGACACAGTGTTCGCATAAATAATCCGTCACAAGCGGGGCACCTTTTGCGATTTCTTTACAATCTTCCACTTTACAATCGAGAACACGCAGAGGATTCTTTTCCAAACGTTCCAAACAAGTGGGACAAAGACGGTCGTCAAAGCGATGAAAATATTCTTTTAGGGCTGCAGAATATCCCTTTCTGCATTCGGGACAACCGATACTGTTTAAGTGCAATTCCAACTGCGTTACACCCAATTCGTCAAAAAGACTTTTTGCAACGGAAATCACTTCGGCATCGGCGTAAGCGGAAAAACTACCGTAATACTCGATTCCGAATTGGTGATGTTCTCTTAGTCTTCCCGATTGCGGCTTTTCATAGCGAAAAACGGGCGTAAGATAAAACATTTTGGTCGGTTGCGTTGCGTTGTCCAAGCCGTTTTCCACGAAACNNAACGAGCCACGCCCGCCGTACCTTCCGGTTTTAGCGTCATGCTTCTTTCCCCTTTATCGAGAAAAGTGTACATCTCTTTATTGACGATATCGGTCGTATCTCCCACCCCTCTTAAAAACAGTTCCGTATGTTCAAAGACCGGCGTACGAATCTCTTTTACGCCAAATCTGTTGCAGATGCTACGGATTTTGTTTTCAATATAATGCCATTTATAGCTTTCTTCGGGTAGGACGTCTTTAGTCCCTTTGGGTATGGTAATCATGTTTTCCACCTTAAATAATGTATTTTCTGAGATTCATCGTCCGTACGGTTTTTTCCAAATGCTTTTCCACGTACGTCTTATCGACCACGAGTTCGGTCATGTCAGTCGAACCGTCCGCATTAAAAGAGATTTCTTCCAAAAGGGTTTCCATAATGGCGTGAAGTCTTCTGGCACCGATATTCTCTTTGTTTTCGTTTTCCAAGAATGCGATTCTTGCCATTTCTTTGATGGCATCGTCGGTAAACTTAATGTCCACGTTGTCGACTTTGAGTAACTCGGAGTACTGCATGATGATAGCGTTATCGGGTTCGGTCAGAATTCTATAAAAATCTTCTTCCTTTAAGCTGTTCAGTTCCACGAGAACGGGGAAACGTCCTTGTAATTCGGGAATCAAATCGCTTACCTTCGACACGTGGAAAGCACCTGCCGCAATAAAAAGGATAAAATCGGTTTTTATATTACCGTACTTTGTGGAAACGGTACTACCTTCCACGATAGGCAGAATATCTCTTTGTACGCCTTCTCGACTGACGTCGGGGCCGCTACCGCCCTCTTTGGAAGCGATTTTATCCATTTCGTCGATGAAGATAATACCGTCCTGCTCGGCTCTTTTTAAGCCTTCGGCATTGATGGAATCCATATCCAAAAGACGGTTCGCTTCCTGTTCGGTAAAGATTTTTACCGCTTCCGCGACGTTCATCTTGCGTTTTTTCTTCTTTTTAGGCATAATACTATTCATGATTTCGCCGAAATTGTTTTCGTTTCCGCCGCCCAAAGGTCCGAGTTGTAACTGTTTCGGAGCTTCTTCTACTTCCAATTCTACGGGAATGGCGTCTAACTTTCCGCTTTCGATGTCGTGCATTAATTCGGCACGAACCTGTTCTTCGGTCTTTTCGGGATGCGCTTTTTTCTTAATGGGTAAAATTGCCGACACGATTTTATTCATGGCGGCTTCTTTCGCCTTCGGTTCGACTTCGGCGATTTTTTCTTCTTTTACCAAACGAATGGCAACTTCCACCAAGTCCCGAACCATGCTCTCCACGTCACGACCAACGTAACCGACTTCGGTATACTTCGTCGCTTCCACTTTGACAAACGGAGCTTTGACAAGTTTGGCAAGACGGCGGGCGATTTCGGTTTTACCGACACCGGTAGGCCCCTTCAAAATAATGTTTTTCGGGGTGATTTCTTCCCGCATTTCGGGTTTTAACATTCTTCTTCTATAACGGTTTCTCAGAGCGACGGCGACCGCTTTTTTGGCGTCGTACTGCCCGATAATGTATCTGTCCAATTCCGCTACGATTTGTTTAGGCGTTAATTCCATACAATCCTCCTTATACCGTTTCCGCCACGATATTGGTATTGGTAAAAATGCAAATGTCGCTTGCGATTTTCATGGCTTTGCGTACGATTTCTTCGGCGTTCATATCGGTATTGTCCATCAGAGCGCGCGCCGCACTTAAAGCGTAATTTCCGCCGCTTCCGATGGCGGCGACTCCGTATTCCGGTTCGATGACGTTCCCGTCGCCGCTAATGACGTAAAAGTTATCCTTATCGGCAACAATCAGCATGGCTTCGAGATTCCGCATCCCGCCGTTTCTCCAAATTTCGGCGAGTTCCACCGCACTCCGCATGAGGTTTCCCGAATACTTTTGAAGCATACCTTCAAATTTTTCGCTCAAAGTAAAAGCGTCGCTTACGGAACCGGCAAAGCCGACGATAACTTTATCGTCATAGATTCTTTTTACTTTCTTGGCGTTTCCTTTCATAACGATACTGTTTCCCATCGTTACCTGTCCGTCTCCGGCAACAGCGGTCACGCCGTTTCTTTTTACGGCACAAATGGTCGTTCCTTTCATATCCATAGTATCTGTCTCCTTTTATTGATTTTCTTCTATATATTTTTTCATATCCGCTACGGCTCGTTTCCCGTACGCCTCTTTCCGAAGTTTTTTATCCCGAATATCGGTTATGGCGGGAAGAAGGGAAAAACTCACGTGCATCGGCTGAAAATCCTTGTTGGGCGTAGCGATATACCGCATTAACGCCCCGCAAACGGTCGTTTCGGGAGGAACGAAGGATTCTTTCCCTCGTGCCCGTCTATCAATATTTAGGGCACAAAACAAGCCGCTCATAATACTCTCCGTATACCCTTCCACACCGCTGATTTGTCCGCCGAAAAAGACGGAAGGATTGGCTTTCAATCCAAAATCCTCGTTAAGAACGACGGGGGCGTTGATAAACGTATTTCTGTGCATCACGCCGTAACGAACGTATTCGGCGTTTCGCAATGCGGGAATAAGACCGAAAACACGTTTTTGTTCTCCGAACTTCAAATTCGTTTGAAATCCGACCAAATTGAACATACGGCCTTCCCTGTCTTCTTTGCGAAGTTGCACGACGGCATACGGTCTTTTTTCGGTTTTCGGATCGGTAAGTCCCACCGGACGGAGCGGCCCGAAGCGCAAAGTGTCCTTTCCTCGCTGCGCCATGACTTCCACCGGCATACAGGCTTCGAATACGTCGCCTTTTTCGAAATCGTGCAAAATCACCTTTTCGGCGTTTTTCAATTCTTCCGTGAAAACTTCGTATTCCTCTTTATTCAACGGCAGATTCAAATAATCGTCCCCGCCTTTACCGTAGCGACCGGCAAAAAAGGCGTGGTCGTAATCAATACTTTCCGCCGTAACGATGGGAGCCACCGCATCGTAAAAATGCAAACAATCGGTCTGTAAAGTCGTGATTGCGTCGGCTAAACTTTTTGAACAGAGCGGTCCTGCGCAAACAACGGTATAGTCGTAGGCGTCATCGAAAATAACGGAATTTTCCTCTCGAATCACTCGTAAACCATCCAGCGCAAACAGTTCTTTCTCCACCCGACTCGAAAAGGCGTCTCTATCTACCGATAAAGCACCTCCGGCAGGCACGCAGGTTTCTTCCGCCACACGAAGAAGCATACTGTCCAACAAACGCAGTTCTTCTTTCAACGTCCCTTGCGACGTGGCGGGATCGACCGATTTTAAGCTGTTACTGCACACCAGTTCGGCAAGTCGCTCGGTCTTGTGCGCAGGCGTCGTGACGGTAGGTCGCATCTCGTACAAATCTACCGTATACCCCCTTTTCAAGAGCTGATACGCACATTCACAACCGGCAAGTCCGCCGCCGATGATTTTGACTTTCATGATTATTCGTTTTCCTCCGGTTTCGGAGCTTCCTCGACGGGAAGAACGACGTTGTTACAATTCTTGTTGATACAAATGTATTGCTTTTTACCTTCTTTCGTAACGATTCTCATGACCGAACAACACGCAGGACAGAAAATAGGTGCCGGAATTTCCCAACTCATAAAATCGCAAGTCGGATAATTTCCGCAACCAAAGAATACCTTTCCGGTTCTCGTCTTTCTCTTAACTATCTCGCCACCGCAACGGGGACATTTTCCGACGACTTCGTCAATGTTTTTGATATTCTTACATTTCGGGTAATTCGGACAACCTAAGAACTTTCCGTATCGTCCGTTACGAACAACCATGAATGCTCCGCATTTTTCGCAGACTACGTCGGTAACTTCTTCTTCCAATTTCACCTTCTTTTCCGAAGAATACGCTTTGTTGACAGATTCTGAAAAATCGGGATAAAACACAGAAATAATCTGTTGCCATTCCGTTCCGTTGATGATATTATCCAGCTTTTCTTCCATTTCCGCCGTAAATTTTATATTGACTATATCGGCAAAATTCTTCTCCATGAACTCCGTTACCTTAAATCCGAGTTCGGTAGGTTTCATGCTCTTTCCGTCTTTTTCGATGTATTCTCTTTTATACAAAACCGATACGACCGTTGCATAGGTTGCCGGTCTTCCGATACCGTTTTCTTCCATCCCCTTGATAAAGGTGGCTTCGGTAAAACGGGAAGGAGCTTTGGTAAATTTCTGTTCGGTTTTGATTTCTT
>DCGI01000041.1:57104-59949 GCA_002315475.1 Christensenella sp. UBA1782
TTACCTGATTTCTTTTAACGAAAGTTTTTCATTTTCGTTAAAATCAGGGAGTCTTCCGTCTTCTTCTTCCTCGTCTTTCAAGCTTTCATATACGGCGGTATACCCCTTAAACTTAACCGTTTTACCCGTCAACTTGAAGCCGTAATTGTCTTCGTCCACGGCTCCGGTGATATGCACCGTCAAGGTATTATAAACGGCTTCCGTCATCTGACTTGCCAAAAATCTTTCATAAATCAATTTGTATAACCGATATTGATTCTTGCTAACCTTGTTCTTAATACTTTCGGGTGTACGAGAAACGGAAATAGGTCGGATGGCTTCGTGTGCGTCTTGCACGTTACTTCCTTTCGCCGTATAAACATTAAACTTCGACGGAACGTACTCGTCGCCGTAAGTGTCGCGAATGTACGCCGCCGCATCTTTTTGCGCATCTTCCGACACACGAACGGAGTCGGTACGGATATATGTTACCAAAGCGGTCAAGCCCTCTCCTTCGATTTCTACGCCTTCGTAAAGTTGTTGCGCCAGTTTCATGACTTCGGGCGCCGAAATCATCAACCGTGCCGAACCGTCCTGTTGTAAAGTGCTGGTTGTAAACGGTGCATACGGGTGACTTTTACTTACCCCTCTTTTGACAGAATCTACCGAATAAGCGGCTCTTTGTAACTTTTCGGCGATGTTTGCCGCTTCTTCACCGTTTTTAACGGTGATTTTTTTACCGTTCCAATCGGTCAGCGTCGCTTTCGTAGCGGCAGTGCTGCCGTCTTTTAACAAAAACGCATAGATATGCCAGTATTCTTCGGGGACAAAGGCAAGAATTTCTCTTTCTCTGTCCACAACCATCTTCAAAGCGGCACTCTGTACTCTTCCGCCCGACAAACCCGTTTTTATCTTTTGATTCAATATCGGACTGATTTTATAACCGACAAGACGGTCGAGTACACGACGGGCTTGTTGCGCGTTCACTAAATTCATGTTGATAGTACGAGGACTCTGTATGGCTGCATTGACGGCACGACTGCTGATTTCGTTAAACTCAATGCGTTGCGCATCCTCTCCCAATTCCAACACCGTCATTAGGTGCCAACTAATGGCTTCCCCTTCTCTATCCGGGTCGGTTGCTAAATATATATCGTCGCTTTCTTTGACGGCGGCACGCAACTTCTTGATAATATCCGTTTTATCTTTTACCATGACGTAAGTCGGTTTGAAATTGTCTTCAATGTCGATTCCTAAATTCTTTTCGGGTAAATCTCGAACGTGACCGCTGCTTGCAAGCACACGAAAATCTTTGCCGAGATACTTTTGTATCGTCTTGGCTTTAGTGGGTGATTCTACAATTACTAATTTCATTTATACGCTCCAATAATTATATTTGGTTTTTGTTATCAATCCAACCGATTCCATTTTAATCAAAAGGGAATTCAGTTGCGGTACGGAAAGGTCGACCACTTGCAAGATTTCTTCAAAGTGCATTTCTCCGTTTTCCTGTATTTTTTCGAGAATGGCGTTTTCGTTGATGTCCAACTGTATGGCACTGGGTTTGGATAAATCGGTTTCTCGCATACCCAATTCGTTATAGATGTCGTTCACGTTACAAACCGCTCTCGTTTGACAGTCTTTAATATATTTGTTGCAACCGGCACTCGCTTGATTATAGATGCTACCGGGCACGCAAAATACGTCTTTTCCTTGTTCTAAGGCATAATTTATGGTTAATATCGTACCGCTCTTTTCTCCCGCTTCGGTTACCAATACGGCTTTTGACATGCCGCTGATGATTCGGTTTCGGGCGGGAAAATTATGCGCTACGGGTTGTTCGTTCGGATAATATTCCGAAATCAAAAGTCCTCTTTCGGCAATTTCGTCATAAAGTCCTTTATTTTCATACGGATAAACGACGTCCACCCCGCAACCGAGTACGGCAATCGTCCTTCCCATGCAATCCAAACAAGCTCTATGCGCTACGCTGTCCACCCCTCTCGCCAAGCCGCTGACGATACAAAACCGATTCGACAGTTCATTTACGAAATCTTCGGTAACACGCACGCCGTATTTGGTCGGATATCTCGTTCCGACGACGGCGAAAGACGGTTGGTTCAAAAGTTCCAGATTGCCTTTACAAAACAGAAGTACGGGCATATCGTCATAGATACGCAAACTATCGGGATAGTTTTCGTCCAATATCGAAACCACCGTTATCCCTGCTTTTTCCCACGTCTCCGCCTTTTTATCGATTTCGTCGGAAGATACGTCAAGACAAAGGGAACCGTACTCCTTTTCCGAAATGACGGAAAGCAGCTTCTGACGAACGGAAGCAATATCGTCTAAAAGAATCTCGGGTTTATTTTCCAAACACTCCAAGATTTTTTTTGTTTTCACTAAACCGATTCCGTTGGTTTGGTTGATGATAAGTATTGCCTTATTTCTTTTCGAAAGACGCATCAGACTAATAATTCCTTCTTATCTATCGTTTTGTATTGTATCGCTTCCGCTACGTCGTTTTGACCGATAGTATTCCGTCCGTCCAAGTCGGCAATGGTACGAGCGACTTTTAAGATTCTCGTCGCCGAACGCGGACTGAGGTGCTGTGTACGGAAAACGGTTTCCAACAAATTTTCACTCGTCGCATCAATCGAACAAAACTTCTTTATCATAGCGTTATTCATTTGCGAATTGGTATAGATTCCCTCCCCGTCAAAACGAGTTTTTTGTATTTCACGGCACCGTTCTACCCGTTCCCGAACCACATCGCTTCTTTCCGCAACCCTCGTCGAACGAAAATCCTCGTATTCGATATTATCGACGGTCACGTACAAGTCGATACGGTCGAGCAGAGGTCCGC
>DCGI01000041.1:59999-60631 GCA_002315475.1 Christensenella sp. UBA1782
GTACAGGTGCACTGACGAACCGAACTGCCGTAGTACCCGCATGGACAAGGGTTCATACTGGCTATCAGCATAAAATGTGCGGGGTACTGTACCGTCTTACTGACACGCGCGATGGAAATCGTCCCGTCTTCTAACGGTTGACGCAACGCTTCCAGCGTTTTTTTACTGTATTCCGGCATTTCGTCCAAGAACAAAACGCCGTTGTGTGCAAGGCTGACTTCGCCGGGCGTAGCTTTACTGCCCCCTCCCGTAACGGAATACAAACTTGCCGTATGATGGGGAGAACGAAACGGACGATGTCGCACGATACCTTCTTCCTCTCGAAGTAACCCCGACACGGAATGAATTTTTGTTACTTCTATGGCTTCTTCAAACGTCATCTTCGGCATAATACCCGTCACGCATTTGGCGAGCATGGTTTTTCCCGTTCCGGGAGAACCGCAGAACAAAATGTTATGAGAACCCGCCACTGCAATTTCTAAACCGCGTTTGGCGAGTAATTGTCCCTTGACGTCGCCTATATCCACTTCGGGCGCAATCGATTCTTCCCGTTCGAACGTCCCCGGTTGCACCGCCTTAAACTGCAACCCGATTAATAGGTTAATGACTTCGGTTAAGTTTTTTAACGCATG
>DCGI01000041.1:60671-62675 GCA_002315475.1 Christensenella sp. UBA1782
GCTTCCTGTGCATTTCCGTACGGAACGATGAATTTCTTATACCCTCCCTGTATGGCACTGATAAGGAGCGGCATGACGCCGTCGATTCTGCGGAGAGAACCGTCTAACGACAACTCGCCGAGAAAAACGTATTCCGCACAACGGGAATAGGGAATGGAACCCGAAGCCGTTAGATACCCTATCGTAATGGCAAGGTCCAATGCCGAACCTTCTTTTTTGATGTCGGCAGGTGCCAAATTGATGACTGTTTTTTTAGCACCGAAATCGAATCCGCTGTTCTGTATGGCAGAACGCATCCGTTCTTTGGATTCCCGAACCGAACCCGAAGCCAGTCCCACGATTTCCAACGAAGGCAGACCGTTTTGTGTGTCAACCTCCACTTCTACGGGGAATCCTTCAATCCCGTCCAACGCATAACTTTTGATGGATGTAACCATATTTCCCTCTATCTTCTTTTTACTATCATCACCACAACCAATGCGATAACCACTAAGAGTGCCCCGCCTGCCGTTCCGCAAACCAACCATAAAAACGTAGATAATGCCCACGTTCTGCCGAAAACGACAATGGTTTTTACACTTTCGGTCGGAACGACGGTTTTAGCGGCAAGGTCTCCCGTAATAACCAAAGCGTAAGAAGTCGACTGTGTTAAGACAAACCGTAACGAGTTATTTACCCTCGTCGCATCCACTTTTACCCCCGTTTTTCGGTCGAGCAATACAAAATCTCTGTCCAAATACCCCGTCGGCAAACTCATCGTAATCGACAAGCCGTTTTGCAAAGGTTCTCCTTCTTCTCCGTTCAGTAAATACGTCAAAGAAAAACAATCGTAAAACCCTTTTTCGACCGAGGCTAAGCGCAAATACTCCCCTCCGTCATCCTCTTCTTTATTCAGAAGTAAAGTAATTTCGTTGCCGAAAGAAGTATCGTCAAAATCCTCTGCGTTGACGGTATACCGAATCATTGTCGACGCATAGGACGGTACCGATTCGATGGTATAAGAGTTTGTCGCAATCGGTTGAAAATACTTTTTTGCATTCTCGCACGCCGCAAGAATTTCCACCGTCGTACTGCCTTCGGTATTTAACAGATTATTGATGCCGATTATGGCGTTTTCGATTTTTTCGACAACCGATGCGTTGCATTGTTCAAAATCGGCTTTACGATAGGTTTCCGTTAAGTCTTTTACGGCTTTGACGATTTTTTCGTTCCCGAAATAAGAAACGGAATCCACAAAAATCGTCGTATTGCCGGCTTTGTCTTGTACTTCGACGGTATATACGTCGCTATCGAAACAGTCCAATCGCAAAGAATACAAATCGTACGTCGACATACTTTGTTTGGTAAAGAAATAACTTGTATCTTTTACGCTTGCAACGTTTATCCCGCTTTCTTTATAATCGTCTCCGATAAACGAAATCAGACAAATGCCTTTTTCGTTCCGTAAGTCGATTTCGTTTCTCAGGCGGTCGATATAGGGTGATTGGGTATCAAAATAACCCGACGGAATCTCCAACGTAACGTAAGAAGAACGATTTCCTACGGCATCGAGAGCATAAAAAACAAAGGAATAAGCTTTTTTTACGTCCAAAACTATATCTCCGTCAACCTCGTGAGAAACACCGTTCAGTAAATAATACTGTTTGTCGGCAAGTCCGCTTTCTTTATCCTCGGCAAAGGTCAGTCGAATGGTATACAAAGCGGAATATTTCCCTTGTTCCAACGCCGGCGTAACGGTATACGAAGGCGCAATCGGATCGGAATTATCAAATTTTTTATAAAGGAAATCGCTTTCCGACACGTTTCCCGCTCGGTCGAAACAACGTACGACGATTTTACCGGCTTTTACCAAAGAAATCGAGGTTTGTCCCGTTGCGTTTTTATCCTCCATTTCTTTCCAATCCGTTTTGGTAGTGTCGTCGTATTCTACCCGATAAAACATACCCTTGATTCCCGATAATTCGTCTCGGCAGTTTTTCCAATCGATTACGGCTTGAAACGTCT
>DCGI01000041.1:62764-66334 GCA_002315475.1 Christensenella sp. UBA1782
GCGCTCTCTGCGCCGTATAAAGGGTAAGAAAGTTTTCTCCTATATCAAATACCCGACAGGTAACCGAATAAATGCCCGTATCGGTCACCGAAAAAGAAACCTTTCCGTCGGACGGCACCTCTTCGATTTTCATACCTTGCCGTTCGGATTCTCCTTCTGCCAAAGCAAAGACGGTATAATAGGCGGCACCGGAAATCGAAAAATGGATTTTTATATCTCTGGCATAACCGTCTGTATACGGTTTCGTTTCATACACCGCTTCGGCGTTTTCGGTAAACGAAGTAATGCTCTTGCAAGTGACAGACTCGACACTAACCAAAACATCGGCTTTGGCAAAAAGATTATTTTTCGGTATATTGATAAGAATCAGTGCGAAAAACAGCACTAACAAATGCGAAACGATGGCGGTTGTGATTCTATTGTTCTTCATATCCTTATATAGTGTCGGTAATTGACTGCGGACATTATACCATACTCTTTCCCGTTTTTCAACAGTAATTATAAATATTTTTATTTTAATGTGTCTTAAAGTGCTTTCACACCCGTTTGTTCCTTTTTCATAGATTGTAGCAAAAGGAGTATCACCATGAAAAAAATCATAAGTCTTATCCTTGTGATATATTTATCTTTCTGTGCCGTTTTTCTTTGTTCTTGTCAATCTAAAGAACAAAACGGTACTATCCGTATCAACGAAACCACCCATTCGGTATTTTACGCCCCGCTCTATGCGGCGGTGCAACTGGGTTATTTTCAAGAAGTCGGACTTACCTTATCCTTCACCAACGGGGGCGGCTCCGATAAAAGTATGACCGCTCTGATGAGCGGCGGCTGCGAGGTAGCCCTTCTCGGCCCCGAAACCGCCGTATACATCAAGAATCAAGGAAGTTCCAATAACGCCGTCATTGTCGGACAGTTGACGCAACGGGACGGTTCTTTTCTTATCGGCAGAACGAAGGAAGAAAACTTTTCTTGGAGCGACCTTGCGGGAAAAGAAATTATCGGCGGTCGACAGGGCGGCATGCCGGCGATGTGCTTAGAATACGCATTCCAAAAAAACAATTTGTACGACAAACAAAACGTTACCGTCAATTATGACGTTTCTTTCGATTTGATTACCTCGGCTTTTGAAAGCGGAATCGGGGATTACTGTACCATGTTCGAGCCTTCGGCGAGTCAATACCAACAAGCGGGAAAAGGTTATATCGTTTCCAGTGTGGGAGCCGAAGTCGGCGACGTCGCCTACACCTGTTTTATGGTTACGAAAAAATACCTGCAACAAAACCGTGAGACGGTAACCGCTTTTATGAAAGGGGTAATAAAAGGTATCGAGTACTGTTTTTCGCACACGCCCGAAGAAATCGCCGAAACCATACAACCGAGCTTCCCGACCACCGATTATGAACTCCTTGTTTTTTCGGTTCAAAACTATTTGGAAATAAACGCATGGAAACAGATTCCGACCATGACGGAACAAAGTTTTAACGGTTTACAGGATATTCTTGTTTCGGCGGGGACGATAACGCAAAAGGTAGCGTATAACGACGACATTGTCGACAACACCATTGTGCAACAGATTCTTGCGGAGCAAAAATGAGTATTCTCACCGTACAAAACGTTTCTTTTTCCTATCACACCGTCCAGGAAGAGGTGCAAGCTTTGCGTAACCTTTCTTTTTCGGTCGAGGAGGGAGAATTTGTCGGAATCATCGGTCCGTCCTGTTGCGGGAAAACCACCGTTCTCAACCTTCTGTCGGGGTTATTTACTCCGACGGAAGGAGAAATCCTTTTGCGAAACGCCCCCATTCGAAAAAGTGCTTCCCGCATCGGATTGATGCCGCAAAGAGACCAGCTCTTTGCTTGGCGCACCATCGAAAAAAACGTTTGTCTGGGGTTGGAACTTCTTCGAGAAAACACACCGGAACGTAAAGAGTACGCTATAGGTCTTTTGCGAAAATACGGCTTGGGAGATTTTATCAAAAAACATCCTTCCGAACTCAGCGGAGGAATGAGGCAAAGAGCCGCTTTAATAAGAACTCTCGTCATTCAACCCGATTTACTGTTATTGGACGAGCCGTTTTCGGCATTGGATTTTCAAACGAGATTATCGGTTTGCGACGACGTATACAAAATCATTCGTCAAGAGAAAAAGACGGCAATTCTCGTCAGCCACGATATAAACGAAAGCATTTCTCTTTGCGATAAAATCATCGTTCTGTCCAAACGTCCGGCAACGGTAAAGGAAGAAATCCCCGTCGAAATCAGTCGAGAACTTACGCCTTTGCAAAAACGGGAAGACAAACGATTCAATCAATACTTCAAAAAAATATGGTCTTTATTGGAGGATACAAATGACTGCGGAACATCGAAAATTTCTAAAAAAGAATAGGGCGAGAAAAATCGCCCTGCACCTATCGAGAATCCTTTTGCTCTTTGTCTTTATCGGCGGATGGGAACTGATTTCTTATTTGGAAATCATCGATCCGTTTATTATTTCTTCCCCGTCCGCCGTCGTGAAAGTAATCGGCAGACTTTATCAAAGTCAACAACTTATTTCTCACGTATCCGCGTCTTTATGGGAAACGGTAGCGGGATTCTTAATCGCCACCGTTTTGGGTACGGTCATCGCCGTACTTCTTTGGTTTAATACCTTCCTACGGGACGTACTCGAACCCTATTTGATTACGTTAAATTCCCTTCCGAAAATAGCCTTAGGCCCCATCATCATTGTTTGGTTCGGAACGGGAAAAACGGCTATTATCTTTATGTCGGTTTTGATTTGCATCATCATTACCGTCATCGGTATGCTTTCGGGCTTTTGCAACGTAGACACCGAAAAAATCATGTTGATGCGTTCCTTAAAAGGCAATAAGTTTACCGTGATGATAAAATTGGTTTTCTCCGCCAATATTCCCACCCTCTTATCGGTCTTAAAAATAAACGTCGGACTCAGCTGGGTTGGTTCCATTATCGGGGAGTACCTCAGCTCTCGAGAAGGCTTAGGGTATCTCATCGTTTACGGTTCGCAGGTTTTCCAACTGGATTTAGTCATGGCAAGCACCGTCCTGCTTTGTTTTTTGGCGGGCGGTATGTATGCCGTCGTTTCTCTTTTGGAAAAAATCATTCGCAAAAAATTTTCATAAAAAAACAATCGGCATTGACTCCAATGCCGATTGTTTTATACCGATTTTATTATCAGAATTGCAAACCGATTGCACGCATTTCGGCAAATAATCTCTCTTTGTGGGCGTCTTCCATAACGGTAAGAGGAAGACGTATATTTTCATCGCAATACCCCAAAGCGTGCATAGCCGCTTTAACGGGAATGGGATTGACCTCACAAAACAATGCTTGAATCAACGGCAACAGCTTTAATTGCATTTCGCAACTGGCTTTGACGTCCCCCGTAAAGAATTTTTGGCAAAGCTCCACCGTTTCGGTAGGAATCACGTTGGAAAGAACGGAAATGACGCCCTTGGCACCCATGGAAAGCATAGGAACGATTTGGTCGTCGTTTCCGCTGTACACGTCTAATTTGTCACCGATAAGATGCATGGTTTCCACCATTTGCCCG
>DCGI01000083.1 GCA_002315475.1 Christensenella sp. UBA1782
ATCAGCAGGTTGATGGTTCGATTCCGTTAGCCAGCTCCATTTCAAAATCAACTTGCCCGACCAAAACAATATAATCCTATGGAAGGATTCCCGAGTGGCTAAAGGGAGCAGACTGTAAATCTGCCGTCCGTCGACTTCGATGGTTCGAATCCATCTCCTTCCACCAAAAAAAAACCATCTGATAAGATGGTTTTTTATTTGTCTTTTTTTCTCCTTTGAAAGGAACCCGGCGTCTTGTCCGGGTTCCTTTCTTTTTGCGGCATTGTTTGTTGTTTTCGACACGTTTTTTTCTTTTTTCTTAATTTTTCCGATATTTTTTGGCTATAATGCCTTTATACTGTTTTCGCTCTTTCGGAGGAACCATGCAAGTAAATACCGTTCTCAAAAAAAATAATTTATTCATCTCCCTTGAAGGGGAGCTGGATCAAAACGTCGCCGAAAAAACCAAGACGGAATTGGAAACCGTTTTGGCTACAACCGCTTATCGGAACGTTATTTTCGATATGAGCAAACTTGCCTTTATGGACAGTACGGGTATCGGTATCCTTTTGGGCAGATACAAGCATCTGCATAAAAATCACATACCGGTCTATATTACCGCTCCGAACAGCCAAATCGATAAAATAATCCGTATCAGCGGACTATATACCATTATGCCACTCCTATGAGGTGAAATATGAATAACTATCTAAAAATGACTCTCCCCGCAAAAACGGAAAACGTCGGTTTTATAAGGAACTGCATTGCCGGTTTTTGTATTCCGCTCGATCCGACTTTAGACACGTTAAACGACGTAAAAACAGCCGTCAGCGAAGCCATAACGAATTGCGTCGTTCATGCGTACGACGAAGGCGGAGACGTCGATATTCTTTGTGAAATCGAAGATACCGTACTGAAAGTCACCATACACGATACGGGAAAGGGGATAGCCGACATTTCACAGGCGATGGAAGACTTTTATACCACAAGCACCGAAGAAGAAAGAAGCGGATTGGGGTTTACCATTATGAAAACGTACATGGATGACCTACGCGTAGAGAGTAAAGTCGGTGCGGGTACGACGGTAATTCTGAAAAAGAATATGCGATAACCATGCTTTCCGTCGAAGAAACCGCCGAACTTCTGGAAAAAGCTCAAAAGGGGGACGACGCCGCAAAATCCGCACTTTTGCAGAACAATCTCCCGTTAATAAAAAGTATCGTACGAAGATACAAAAACAAGCAAATCGAATATGACGACCTCTTGGAACTGGGAACACTCGGTTTTATCAAAGCGATGAACCACTACGACGCCTCGTTCGGCGTACGTTTTTCCACCTACGCCGTACCCATGATAGCGGGTGAAATAAAACGGTACATTCGAGATAACGGCGTCATCAAAGTAAGCCGTTCTTTGAAAGCAAAAAATCTACTCATGCACAATTTCATGGAAGAATACCGCCAAAAAAACGGTAAAGAACCGAGTTTGCGGGAAATAGCGGACTTCTTGAAGGTCGAGGAAGAAGAAGTCGTTTTTATCATGGACAGTGCCAAATATCCTATATCTATTTATGCGGAAAGCGACGAAGACGGGCTGAGTCTTGCGGACAAACTGGCTTCCAAAGACAATCCAGACGACTATATCGACAAACTTGTCTTGAAGGAAATCATCGATAAATTCGATAAACGAGATAAAACCATTATTTTTCTGCGTTTTTATCGAGATAAAACACAAAGCGAAATTGCCGCCGTTTTGGGCGTTTCGCAAGTACAGGTCAGCCGATTGGAGGCAAAGATTCTGGCAAGAATTCGGCAAGAATTGGTATAAAGAAATACTCTGTGCGGAATACTACAAAGCATGGAGTATTTTTATGAGAAAAGAAACGAAAAAAGAAGAATGCAGAAATCCCTTCCCGTCCGTTCTCGTGGGAGGTAAAAATGATTCTAAATAAAGAGGAACAAAAAGTTTATAAAAAAGAAATCAAGGACGTTGCACCGAAAACAAAGCATATTTCCACCCTTTTGCGTGCGTTTTTTACGGGAGGAACCATTTGTTGCATCGGGCAGGGCGTCAATCAAGTACTCGGTATCCTTCTTCCGAGTCTGACCGAAGAGGACAGGGGAGGGTATACGACTTTGTTGATGATTTTTTTTACGGGTATCTTAACCGCCTTCGGCGTCTACGACCATATCGGGAATTTCGGGGGAGCGGGAAGTATCATACCGATTACCGGCTTTGCCAATTCTATCGTCAGTCAAGCGATGGAACACAAGCGAGAAGGGATTATTTTCGGAATTTGCAGCAATATGTTTGCCATAGCCGGCCCCGTTATCGTCATGGGAATCACCGCTTCGGTGGTCGTAGGCATCGTGTATTTGTTTTTGTGAGAAGGGTATGAAGAATCAAACCGTTCTGTTTCGTTCTCCCGTTCCCGTTGCGGAAACGGCAACCATTGCCGGCCCCAAAGAAAAGGAAGGGCCTCTGCACGCTTATTTTCATTATACGCTGGAAGACGACTTATTGAAGCAAGACAGCCACGAACACGCCGAAATACGTTTACACGTCGGGGTACTGAAACAACTCTTGAACCGAGCCAAACTTTCTCCGCAGGAGATAGACTGCGCCTTTGCCGGTGATCTTTTGGACGAAATCATCGGCAGTAATTTTGCCATGCGAGAATTGGATATACCCTTTTTCGGCATTTATAACGCTTGTGCCACCTTTGGCGAAAGCTTGATTTTGGGTTCTTGCATGATCGAAGGCGGTTTTGCCGAAAGAGTAACCTGTTCGGTAACCAGCCACTTCGCTACGGCGGAACGGCAATACCGTTATCCGTTGGAACTTGGTTGTCAAAGAACCCCTCTGTCCCAATGGACGGTAACGGGTGCGGGTGCTACGCTTTTGGATAAAAACGCAACGAGCAAAATAAAAATAACGAGCGGAACTATCGGAAAAGTGGTAGATTACGGCATAAAAGACGCCAACGATATGGGTTGCGTCATGGCGCCGGCGGCACTGTCGACATTACGGACGCATTTACAAGATACGGGAAGAACCGTCGACTATTACGATAAGATTTTTACGGGTGACTTGGGGTATTCCGGTAGCCTTTTACTGCAAAAGAAAGCGAGCGAAACGGGTATTATCCTTCACAATCACGAAGACTGCGGCAATTTGATTTATAACCGCATAGCACAAAACGTGGAATCGGGCGGAAGCGGTGCCTGTTGTTGCGGTTTGGTCTTTAACGGCTATATTTACGACCAATTACAAAAAGGACGACTGAAAAAAGTACTGTTGATGCCGACGGGTGCCTTGCTTTCCAAAACTTCTTCTTTACAAGGGGAATCCATACCTGCCATCTGTCACGCCGTATCCGTAGAGGTGATCGAATGAACGTTTTTATTGACTATTTACTTGTTTTTGCCGTAGGCGGCGGTATCTGCGTACTCGGTCAGCTTTTCATCAATTATACAAAAATGACGTCGGCAAGAATCTTGGTGATTTTCTTGTTAATCGGTGTCGTTTTGGAAGCCTGCGGCGTTTTTGAATCGATCAAGGAAGTAGCGCAAGCGGGTATTACCGTTCCTATCACCGGCTTCGGCAGCAATCTTGCCAAAGGCGCCATCAAAGGTGCCCGAGAAAACGGGGTTCTGGGGGCAATCGTCGGCGGGACGAAGGCGGCGAGTGCGGGACTGGCCGGTGCGATTTTTATCGGCTTCCTTTCGGCATTGGTGGCAAAGCCGAAAAGTAAAGGCGTCAAATAACGTTTTTTCGACCGAATTCTTGACAACGGACGAAACAGAAAATATAATAGAACCATGCAAGAATTATTACGAAACCGAGATGCCGTTTTGGTTCAAAACCCGTCCAATCTTTTTTACTGCACTTCTTATAAAAACGCCGACGCCAAATTGCTGTTTTGGCAGGATAAACGATATTACTTTACCGATGCCCGCTATTTTGAAGAAGCCGCACAAATCCCCGACGTCCTTTTGCAAGATATAAAAGAGTTCCCGAACTTTCTCAAAGAACACCGTATCCGAGAAATGGGAACGGACGGCAGTATCACTTTGGAAGAATACGCATCCCTTCAAGAACAAGGCATAACGAAAGTAGACGACATACAAACTTATATTCATGCCAAACGGGCGAAAAAAACGCCGAAAGAATTGGAAAAAATCCAAAAAGCACAGGCAATAACCGACAAAACCTTTTCCGACCTATTACCTTTAATACGGGAGGGGATGACCGAAAAAGAATTGGACACCCTTTTGAAATGTACCCTGTATCAAAACGGTGCCGACGAACTTGCTTTCGATCCTATCGTTGCTTTCGGGAAGAATTCTTCCAAACCGCACGCACACGCCGGACAAACGGTTTTACAAACCGGTATGATGATTACTTTGGACTTCGGTGCAAAGACGGACGGCTATTGTTCCGACATGACAAGGACGGTCGCATTCGGAAAAATCGGAGAAGAAGAAAAAAAGGTTTACGGGTGGGTTTTGGAAGCCCAACAACGAGCCCTCGACCTCGTGCATACGGGCATGACGGGAGAGGAATGTCACCGAATCGCCGTTGACACTTTCGCCCGGTACGGCGTACAATCGTTTTTTACCCATTCGTTAGGACACAGTTTAGGCATCGACATTCACGAAACGCCTTGTTTGTCGCCTCGTTGGAAGGAAAAAATCGAAGAAAACACCGTCAGCAGCGTGGAACCGGGACTGTATTTTCCCGAAAAATTCGGCGTTCGGATAGAAGATATTATTGTTTTTACAAAAAACGGTATAATAAACTTGACAAAAAGCAAAAAAGAGTTGATAATAATATAAGATATTTTATTCAAAAGATTTGGAGGAAAAATTTATGCCCTATATTACTGCTGGCGATTTTAGAAAAGGTATTACTTTCGAAATGGATAACACCGTTCAGGTTATCGTGGATTTCTTACACGTTAAACCCGGAAAAGGTGCCGCATTCGTCCGCGCCAAGATTCGTAACGTTATGACCGGCGGGGTTATCGAAAGAACTTTCAACCCGAACGAAAAATTCGAAACCGCACTTATCGAAAGAAAGAAGATGACGTATAGCTACAACGACGGCGACTTCTATTACTTCATGGACGAAGAAACCTACGAACAAGTTCCGCTCGGAGCCGAACTCGTCAAAGACGCTTTGAACTTCATCAAAGAAAACGACGTATGCGATATTGCTTTCTACAAAGGAAACGCCTTCTCTTGCGAACCGCAAAACTTCGTAGAACTCAAAGTCATCGAAGCCGATCCCGGAATCGCCGGTGCCACCGCACAACCCGGCACCAAGAACGCCACTTTGGAAACCGGCTACAAGATTCAAGTACCGCTCTTTGTAAACGAAGGCGACACCATCCGCGTCGATACCCGCGAAGGTATTTACATGTCCAGAGTATAAGTTTTACCACATTCAATAACATAAATACAACACCGTAAGCATAAAAGTACTTACGGTGTTTTTTTATGGAAAAATTATTCGGTCAAGAGGTCTATGGCGCAATTCTGCAAAACTGTTCGGCAGAGGAACTTTGTGAAGTACGGCTACGCCTTTTTCAGAAAATTCAAATAAAAACCGTTTCTGCGGTTTTTTTTCTCGATACCGTCTGCACCGAAGAATACTTGACGAAAGTCCTTTCGACAGCCGTAAACGGTTGTTTCTACGCCTATGAACGGGAAATAGCGCAGGGATATATCGACTATGAAAAGGGGATTCGTATCGGAATCGTCGGAAGGGGGACTTTGAGCGAACGACAAATCGGTTATAAGAAAATCTATGCCCTTTGCATCAGAATTCCCCGAAAAAAACGTTCCGCCGTTGAAAAACTGGGTAATTTTTACACCCCTTTCCAAAATACCTTGATTATTGCACCGCCGTACGGCGGCAAAACGACTTTATTGCGCGATATGCTTGCCGTCCTCTCCGAACGATACGACACGTTGGTTTTGGACGAAAGATGCGAGCTTGTCGGCAAAGATTTGGTTCTTGGGATAGGTACGAGAGGGGACGTATTGCAAGGAATCGAAAAAGAATACGTCTATCAAGGCATTATTCGCTCCATGAACCCCGAAATCATCGTTTGTGACGAACTGTTCTCCCAAACGGATTTTGAAGCAATTCGGCGTATTTCGGAGGCGGGAATCCGTTGTCTTGCCTCCTATCATGCGGAGGAAGTACAAAAAGTCCCCGAATCGTTGCGGGAAATCTTCCCGTCCGTTATTACTTTATCGGCGCACCCCACACCGGGAACCATTCTTTCCTACAAACGAGGAAGCCATGCTCGTTAAACTTGCGGGTGCCGTTTTCGTCGTCGGTTCCTTTGTGTTTCTCGGACTTGCCGTCCTGCAAAAATATCGGAACGCCGTCCGCTTTTGGGAAGACGTGCTTTCTTTTACGGTTTTATGCGAAAGTGAAATCTTTTATCGCAAAGAAGAATTTTATAAAATCATCGACAATTTTCGTCTCAGCGGCAGAAAGTACGCCGACATAATCGGAGATGTTTGCCAATACAATACAAAAAACAGGAATCTAACCGAAAAAGAAAACGAGTTTCTTCTCCGATTTTCCGAAGAACTCTTAAAAATAGATACCGAAACACAAAAAAAATGGTTTCAGGAGAAAAAGCGAGAAAGCGAAGATAACCGAAAAAAAGCCAAAGAAGAGGAAGATAAAAAGGGGAAAACCATCCAAAAACTTCTTCCTTTTATCGGACTCGGCATTGTCATTTTTTTCATATAAGGAGAACGCATGGGAGTTGGAATTCTTTTCAAAATCGCCGGAATCGGAATCGTAACGGCGATCATCAACATCATTTTGGAAAAAAGCGACAAAAAAGAAATAGCTACCTTCGTGACGCTTGCGGGACTGATTTTGGTTCTGGTTTTGGTTCTCGAAATGATCAGCGGATTATTCGGCTCGTTAAAGACCATTTTTTCTTTGGAATAAACATGAATACGTTGATAAAAATCATCGGAATCGCCTTCATCGGCACCATACTGTATCAAGTGCTGAAAAAAACGCAAACCGACGTTGCGCCGCTCACCCTTTTGGCTACGGGTTGTCTGTTGCTTTTTATTCTTGCCGAGCCTCTCACCGAAGCAGTAAACGTTTTTCGAGGTCTTTCCGAAAAATCGGGGTTAAACAACGGACTTTTTTCGTCGATACTCCGCATTATCGGCATCGGATATCTGACGGAATATTCTTCTTCGATTTGCGAAGACGGTGGGTGTGTATCTCTATCGAAAAAAATAGAATTGGCAGGGAAAACGGTTATTTTGCTGACCGCACTACCCATTTTCAACGGCATCGGAGAACTTCTTTCCTCGTTATTATGAAAATATTACTTCTTTTGCTGCTTCCTTTCTTAATACCGACATCCTGCGCCTATGCCGAAGACGACATAAACGACGGCGTTTCCGAAATCTTGGACGGCATTGATTTTTCCGACTATAACGATTTTTTGCAAGACCTACGAGAGGATTCTTCCTCGACGCAAACGATAGAAGAAATCATCCGAGAAATACTCAACGGAAAATCCGACTGGGATGCCGCATATTTTTTGGAAAAAGCTCTTTCCGTCCTGACGGGCAATATCGGAGAATACCTGACGGACGGCATCATGATTCTTATCGTTTGCGTCCTGCTGAACGTCTTAAAAAACATAAGCTCGGGGTTATCGAGGCAAGCCACCGAAAAAATCGTTTATGCGGCTTGTTACGGAGTGGTTTTGACCATTGTTTTGCACGTTTGCAAAACGACGATACAAGAATGCAGTCAAACCGTAACGAATTTGGAAAAATTCACCGCAGTCGTTTTTCCGCCCCTTTTTACCGTTCTGAGCGGATTAGGCGGAACGATATCGGTTTCCGTCTATCAACCCGTCGTATCCGTCTTTTCGGGCATGGGTATCCATTTGATTGAAAAAATCGTATTTCCGCTTTTTTACGTTCATTTTGCCATGAGCTTACTCGGCAACCTCTCACCGGAAATCAAATTTCGTTCTTTCTTAAAAACCATTAAATCGGTCGTATCTTGGCTTCTCGGTATCTTTTTCGGTCTGTTTTTAACCATAACCACCGCAAAAGGGATAACGGGTTCGGGCATAGATTCGTTGGCACTGCGCGGAGCAAAATACGCCTTGTCCGGTTACGTCCCCATCGTGGGAAGTTATTTGAAAGACGGATTTGATATCGTTACGGCGAGTTGTATCGTCATAAAAAACGCTCTCGGATTCGGTTCTGTCGGCATCTTACTGCTTTTTACGCTCTCACCGATTCTAAAAATAGCCATCGTACGGTTCACCTTAAAAATAACGTCGTCTTTTTGCGAATCTTTAGACGGAGGCATTTCGCAATCTCTTTCCGACGTAGCGGATAGTTTGCAAATACTCCTTGCCGCCGTTCTTTGTTGCATTTTTTCGTTATTTGCCTTACTGTTGTTGATACTTTGTTCCTGTAATTTGGGCGTGCTATGAAAGCGTGGATACTCGGCATCGTTTCTCTTTCGCTGTTTGTTGCCGTCTTGGAACTTTTTTGTGCCGAAGGCAAAACAAAAAAACTGATTTCGGGTATTCTGAGAATCGTCTTTGTATTCGTACTGCTTCAACCCGTTTTTTCTTTGGTAAAGGGAGATGAAATCGAGCTTTTTCGGGAAGAAACGTTTTCAAAGGAAGAGTATACCGAAAACAATATCGTTACCGAGACCGTTTTGAAACAAAAATTAAAAGAGAAAGGAATCGATTGTTCGGTAAAAATCATCACGAAAAACGGGGAAATCGAATCTATCGATATTTATCCGGAAAATCCAATCATAAATCCCGAAGAGGGGAATATATATATTTACAGCGAAGAGGTTCTTGCGGTCATTCGTTCCTGTTTCGATATCGAATTGGAGAAAATACGGGTTTATGGGTAATTTTTCATGGAAAAGTCTTTGGCTGAAAATCCAAAAATCGAAATACTTACAAATCGGTTTGATTTTATTTTCGGTCGGCGTATTACTATTGGTCTTTACCGCTGAAACCGAAAACAAATCCACCGAAACGACGGTGGACTGCGAGCAACAACTTTCCGACATTCTGGAAAAAATCGA
This sequence comes from Christensenella sp. UBA1782, assembly GCA_002315475.1. Lineage (GTDB taxonomy): Bacteria > Bacillota > Clostridia > Christensenellales > DTU072 > CAG-1782. Next base: position 9,106 of record DCGI01000083.1, read on the forward strand.
AGGAGTCGGAAAAACCGAAATCATGATTTACCGAGAAGACGACGCCATACGAGGGGTTATCGTGCTATGTGAAGGGGGAAACGACCCCACCACGAAAATCATCGTTCGACAAGCGGTATCGACAACCTTACAAATCGACAAAGAAAAAATCAGAATATATGCAAAAAAAACGGAATAAGCTTTAGTAAGGAGGCAATTTTATGAAAGCAAACAAGAAAAAAATCATCGTACTGGTATCTTTGGTCGTTCTGTTGGCGGGTGTAGCCTGTCTAAACTACTTTTTGACCGTATACAAAGGCAAAAGTGGTTCCGCTACCGACGAAACCGGCACAACACAAACCTTTTTCAGTACCTACCGAGAGGACAGAACGGCTACGCGCAGTCAAGAAATCTTGTATCTCGAAGAAATGATGGCGAGCACGACCGCCGACGAGCAGACGATAGCCGACGCCAAAAAAATGTACTTGGATTTAGTCGCGGCGATGGAAACGGAAACCACGTTGGAAGGGTTGATTAAGGCGTACGGATTCGACGATTGTATCGTAACCATCAGCGATAATAACGTCAACGTCGTCATCAAAGACAGCGATTTGACCGTAGAAGAAACGGCGCAGATACTCAGTATCATCACTTCGGAAACCGATTACTGTGCGGCGGACGTCATCGTGATTCCTTATGTGTAACTCTTCACAAAACCGCCGATAGGCAAAAAATCAACACGTTATACGAAGGAAAAACTCTGTAAAAGGGACGTTTTTAATAAGAAAATTTGCTTGCGTTGAAGAATCGTTTGTGTTATACTTTATAATGTATGAAAAGGAAAACGAACGATTCTTCTTTGCAACAGGGAGCAGGAAATCAAAACAACCTCATCACTTCTCTCATCAATACCGCCGTCGACCAAACGGACGGTATTGCCGGTGACGTGAAAGAAGGAAATTCCCGAAAAAAGGCGTCTCGCAACATTCGATTGACCGTAAACGATAACGAAATAACGGTCAACGTTTCCGTCAACGTCATTTTCGGCTTTAACGTTCCTACCGTAGCCTGTGAATTGCAGGAAAAAATTATCCGCAACATACAAGAAAATACATCCCTAACGGTCAAAGCTGTCAACGTTCACGTCAGCAATGCCATCTTTTTATAATTATGAGCAGAAAAATAGCACGAGAATACGCCTACAAACTGATTTTTGAGTTTCTTTTTAACCATACGAGAAATCAACACACCTACGACATTTTTACCCACCTTGATTTGGATGCGGGCGACGTAGAATATTTAGGAAAAGTCTATAACGGCGTCATGACCGAATACGAAGATTTAACCAAAGAAATCGAAAAATACGCACATGGTTTTACGTTGGACAGAATCTATAAACCCGATATTGCCGCCTTGCTTCTTTCGGTTTACGAAATGAAGTACATGACCGATATTCCTCATTCGGTTTCCATGAATGAGGCGGTATTGTTGGTAAAAAAATACTCCACCGATAAGAGCCACTCTTTCGTCAACGGCATTTTATCGTCCGTTCATAAAGAATTGGAAGAAAAAAATGGAAATAATTGACGGGAAAAAAGTTTCCGCAGCGTGCCGGGAAGAAATAAAACAAGAACTAACTTCACTCGGTAAAAAGGTGGGTTTGGCCGTTCTTTTGGTAGGAAACGACAAAGCGTCGGAAATTTACGTCCGTAACAAAGAAAACGCCTGCAAAGAAGTCGGTATTCAGTCGTATCCTTTTATTTTTGACGAAAACGCCGACGAACAGAGCATTATTCAAACGATTATCGCATGTAATCAAAATCCCGATATATACGGTATTTTGGTGCAATTACCCCTTCCCGAACGATTGGATGCCGCAAAAATTCTTTCTTATATCGATCCTAAAAAGGACGTCGACGGTTTCAGTCGATATCAAATGGGAAAACTTCTTTTGGGAGAAGATTGTTTGGTGAGTTGCACGCCGCAGGGAATTCTGCAATTATTGGACGCCTACCATATTCCCGTTGCGGGGAAAAAAGCGGTGGTCGTGGGAAGAAGCAATATCGTCGGCAAGCCGATTGCGCTCTTGCTTTTACAACGGAACGCAACGGTAACCGTTTGTCACTCAAAAACCGAAAATGTAGCGGAATACACCAAAAACTGCGATATTTTAGTGGTCGCCGTCGGGAAAAAAGGGTTCATTACCGGAGATATGGTAGGAGAGAACACCGTTGTTATCGACGTCGGCATCAACCGTGTGGACGGAAAGCTTTTCGGGGACGTCGATTTTGACACAGTCGCCCCGAAATGTTCTTATATTACCCCCGTCCCCGGCGGCGTAGGGCCGATGACGGTTACCATGCTTCTCAAAAATACCGTTAAGGCGGCGAAAAATGCCCACTAAAGACTATCTCACCGTCGAAGAACTCAATTATTACATTCATCACGTTTTCCAAGAAGAAGATTTACTGCATAACGTCCCCGTCGTAGGCGAAGTGTCCGGTTGCACCGTTGTCAACGGCACCTGTTATTTCGTCTTAAAAGACGCCAAAGCACAAATAAAAATCGTTTTTTATAACTGTCCTTTGGAAAATGCACCCAAAAACGGCGACCAAGTTTTGGTGCGGGGCAGCGTGGACTATTATTCCAAAGCGGGACAGCTCAACGTAAAAGCCTATCAAATTACCCCTTTCGGAAAAGGAATCCTATACGAACAATTAGAGAAATTACGAAAAAAGTTGGAATCGGAAGGGTTGTTTCGGGACGACCATAAAAAAGATATACCCGTTTGCCCGAAACGGGTAGCCGTCGTCACCAGTACGCAGGGAGCGGCGGTACAAGACTTTTTGACGACGTCTCTGAAAAAGAATACGGCGACCGATATTTCGGTCATTGACGTACGCGTGCAAGGGGAATACTGCGTTTCGGATATCGTTACGGCACTGACGAACGCCGACGATTACGGATACGACGTGATCGTTATCGCAAGAGGGGGCGGCTCCTTCGAAGATTTGTACTGTTTTAACGACGAACGACTCGTTCGGACGATTTACGATATGAAAACACCGATTATTTCGGCGATCGGACATGAAACGGACTACACTTTATGCGACTATGTGGCGGATTATCGTGCCATCACGCCGACCGCCGCCGCCGAAAAAGTTGCGTTCGATACCGGCATTATTAAAAACGAAATTTTGGACTTAATCGAAGAAATTGCCGACCTCGTCAACGATACGTTGGAATCCAAAATCGAACGTATCGTCCGATGCTGCGAAAGCATACGAAGTCAAGCCAACCTTCTGATTTCGGAACAGTACGGCACGATTTTGAACCTTACCGAGTTGTTAAAAATCTACACCAACGCAAAACTGGAAAAAGAAACGAGTAAATTCGGCTATCTTACCACCCGTTTAGAAGACTTAAACCCCTTAAAAATAATAAAAAACGGATATTTTCGCATGGTACGAAACGGAGAAACCGTTTTCGACACCGAACCGTTACAAACGGGTGACGAAGTAGAACTTATCGGCAGTCAAGAAAAAATAATAGCAAAAATTCTTGCAAAGGAGACCTTATGAATTACGAAGAAACCATGAAAAAATTGGAAGCCATCGTTGCCAAACTCAAAGAAGACAAAATCGGCATCGAAGAAAGTTTGGAACTCTATTCGGAAGGTATCCGACTCGCCAAAGAAGGACTTGCCTCCCTAAACGGGTTCAAAGGAAAAATAGAATTACTCAATAAGGATTTATCCAAATTGGAACCGAAAACGGAAGACGAAACGGACGAGGATGAAGAATAAACTCAAAAAAAGATTGTTTTTTTGAAAAATAAAATAGTTTTCTAAAAGAATTGACATTTTTTTTGAAATCCGTTATTATAATAATATCGGTGGCACAGTATTCTAGTCAGGTACAAAACAGTCAGGACGGGGATAAAATACCGTTAAAGGGCACATCGTTGAAGTTTCTTGTGCTGGCCTTGATTGCCCAAATCGGGGCTGGTGCTGGGAGTTAAGGTTTTTGGGCATACCGTAACGGCATACGGAACATGACCCAATTATCGTGGAGACCCGAAACGGCAAAAGTACTCAGTCTTTTGCTGTTCGGGATTAAACCTGCAATGCGGTAACTAATAGCTGTGTGCAGTGTAGCCTGCCTTGAGTGAAGCAAGCGAATGAAGGGTTCGGTTTTTTTATCGTCGGCCGGCGAAGAAAAATACTTTGCCTTCTGAAACTTTCCTTTGCAAAAGAGGATAAACTGTTCAGGGCCTGCTAAGGAAATCTTCTAGACTGATTAAGTTAAGGATTATAGTGTGTTCTCAGTGGCGATTCGGTGCGTATTTTACGGTTGTTTCTTAAAAGGAAACTGCTTCTACGGCGACGAGAAGTGAGACAGCGGGAAACCCTACCGAACCTATGACGCAAGGTTTACTTAACTTATGCCACCTTATCCATAAAGTAAAGGTGCAAAAATGGCAAAAAAAGAGGAAAATTCCTCACACAAAGAAAAAAAATCCAAAAAGCTGTCGGCAGGAACGATTTGGACGATAAAAATCACGATTATTACGTTGGTTCTTGCGTTTGCGGTCAGCTTCGTTACCGAAATTGCCTCCACCAAATCCAATATTATCGTATCCGTTTTATTGTTGATATTTTTGATAGCCATCGCCATTTTATTCGATGCCGTCGGCGTCGCCGCCACAAGTTGCGACCTGCCCCCTCTGTTATCCATGGCTTCCCGAAAGGTAAAGGGTGCCGGTATGGCGGTAAAGCTCGTAAAAAATGCCGGAAAAGTATCCAATATCTGTAATGACGTCATCGGAGACATGGCGGGCATCATCAGCGGTACCTGCGGTGCCGCCATTATTATCAAAATTCTCACCTATAACGATTCTCTTTCGGAGTATTCTTTATTGCTCGGTATCGTCATGAGTTCGATTATCTCGGCTATTACCGTCGGAGGAAAGGCATTTTTCAAAGGGATTGCCATCAAAAATTCCAAAGAAATGATTCTTTTTGCGGGAAGAGTCCTATCTGTCTTTTCCGCAAAAAAGAGGAAAAAATGAGATTGGATGTTTTTTTAACGGAAAACGGTTTTTCTTGCAGTCGTACGCGAGCCAAAAATCTTATCGAATTGGGTTCGGTTACGGTAAACGGAAAAATCGCAGACAAGCCGTCCGCCGAAGTCAACGCCGAGGACGAGGTAAAGATTCTTTCCGATTACGATGCGAGTTTGGGCGGAATCAAGCTTCGGGGAGCCATAGAAAAAACAAAGGTTTCGGTTTCCGGATGTTGTTGTTTGGATATCGGTTCTTCCAACGGCGGTTTTTGCGACGTCCTTCTTTCCTTCGGTGCGAAAAAGGTTATTGCTTGCGACGTTGCGGAATGTGCTCTGCCCGATAGATTGAAAACCGACGCAAGGATTCTTATCAAAGACAACACCAACGCTCGCTTTTTGATGCCCGAAGATTTACCTTACCAACCCGACTTTATTACGGTGGACGTCAGTTTTATTTCCCTTTCTTTTATTCTGCCGACCGTTTATCGTTGCTTAAAACAAGGCGGAAAAGCTCTTACTTTGGTAAAACCGCAATTTGAATGTGGCAAGCAGGCACTATCCAAAAAAGGGGTTATTCTCCATAAAAAAGACGAAGAAAGGGCGGTTGCGTCTATGCGAAAAACAGCCGAAGAGTTAGGTTTTACCGTCCTCGACTCTTTTCCCGCACCCCATCCCTTCGCAAACAAAAATCAAGAATATTTTTTATTTTTATGCAAATAACTATTGCATAATTGCCTTTCTCGATGTATAATTTATTATATTTTTTTGAGTGAGGTATCCTTTCATGAAACAAAACGCCAGACAAAACGCCATTATCGACATTATCACGCATCGAGAGGTCAGTACACAATCGGAACTGACGTTTTTATTGAAAGAGCAAGGATTTAACGCCACGCAAGCCACCGTTTCCCGAGATATTTGCGACTTGCATCTTATAAAAATTCAAGGAAGCGTTCGAAAATTTCGTTATGCGCAAAAAAAAGCCGACGAAAAAATAACGCATTTGGCAAAAATTTTCAAAGAAACCGTACTTTCCATCGTACCCGCACAAAACCTTCTCGTCATCAAAACCTATCCGGGAAACGCCAATTCGGTAGCCGCACTCGTGGACGGCTTAGAACTTTCTCTCATACTCGGCACGATTTCGGGGGACGATACCTTTTTAATTATCACCAAAGACGCAGAAGACGCTCATAAAGTGGAGAAAATTTTGAAGGAGTATTTATGATTTCCTATCTGAATATCAAAAATATTGCAATTATCAGCGAATTGGAGTTATCTTTCGAACGGGGTTTGAACGTACTGAGCGGGGAAACCGGTGCGGGAAAATCCATTTTGATTGATTCGGTAAATTTCGTTTTGGGGGACAGAGCCGACCGTTCCTTGATTCGTTACGGCGAAAACATGGCTCGAGTGGAAGCGTATTTTACCGAAATCAAGAATTTTTCCGAAGTAAAAAGCATCTTGGAAGAAGCGGGAATCGACTGCGAGGAAGACGGCGTCATCGTCACGAGAACGATGACGGCGGACAAAAGCGAATGTCGTATCAATCGAAAAATCGTACCCCTTTCTCTCTTAAAAAGCGTGGTTGCCTTGCTTGTAGACACCCACACGCAAAACGAAAACCAAACCCTCTTAAAGGTGGCGAACCACTTAAAAATTATCGACAGATATGCCTCCGGTGTACAAGACCTTTTATCGAAATACCGAGAAACGCTTTACTCATTCCGCAAAATTTGTGACAAAATCAACGATTTTTCCGACAAACAACAACGAGAAAGAGAAATCGACGTTTTGAATTATCAAATTGCCGAAATCGAAAAAACTTCGGTTCGGGAAGGGGAAGAAGAGGAGTTAAAAGCCAAACGTTCTCTTTTTTACAACAGTCAAAAAATCAGCGGGGCTTTGCAAACTTCTTACAATCAGATTTCCGGTTCGACGGGGTTCGGGGCGTTACCCGCCATAGAAACCGCCCGTTCGGAGATTTCTCGCATCCTGCAATACGACGCTTCGCTCGGTTCTATTTTAGAACGGCTGAATTCGTGCGATATTGAATTAAACGACATACAAGAAACCCTTTACGAGAAATTATCGGATACGGGGGAAAACCTCGATATAGACCAAATCGAAAAACGTTTGGAAGAAATACGCATGATTTCCAAAAAATACGGAAAAACCGCCGCAGATATTCAGACCTTTTACCAAAAAGCTTCCGAACGATTGGAATCCCTTTTACACGCCGAAGTCGAATTGGAAAAGCTATACGCCGAAAAGGAAAAAACAGAAAAATCCTTGCGGAAAGCAGCCGATGCCCTCCACGCCGTACGAGCGGACGCTTCACGCACGTTTTGCGATAAAATCGGTAAAAATATCGTAGAATTGGGCATGAAAAATGCAAAATTCGAAGTGAAATTCGATAAAATCTCCGAAAAATGCGAGGACTATAACGAAAACGGCTACGACGTCGTCGAATTCATGATGGCACCGAATCTCGGAGAACCGTTAAAACCCCTTGCCAAAATCGCCAGCGGCGGAGAAATGAGCCGTTTTATGTTGGCTTTGAAAAACGTCATTGCCGAAATCGACAACGTCGATACTTTGATTTTCGATGAAATCGATACGGGTATCAGCGGTGTTATCGCACAGGTCGTCGCCGAAAAAATGTACGATATTGCCGTTTCCAGACAGGTTATCGCCATTACGCATTTACCGCAACTCGGAAGTATGGCGGACGCCAATTACCTGATTGCCAAAAACGATATTGCGGGAAAAACCTTAACGAGCGTTCAACGCTTGGAAGGGGAGGCGGTCTATCGGGAACTCATGCGTTTGTCGGGTGCCATCGAAAACAGCGAAGTCGGCAGAAACAACGCCATTGAATTAAAGAACCGCGCCAATCTCTACAAAAAAGCAAAATAGAAATTCATATTTTTTTGTTCCTTGCACAAAACTAAACTGTAACAAGGAGCAAACTGCATGAAAAAATTTCTTTACAAATCCCTACTTGTTTTTTCCGCACTTTTCTTAATCGGTGCGGTTTTTTTACCGAAAAATCAACAAGCTTATGCGTTGGAAAGCGTCTATTTAGGCGGGATACCCATCGGCATTAAAGCGAAATCGGAAGATTTCGTGGTAACCGAACTCGTTGACGTCATCACGAAAGAGGGTTCTTTTTCGCCCGCTCAAAAAGCAGGTATCCAAAAAGGGGATATTCTTTTATCGATAAACCGACAAAAAGTCGAAACCGTACAAGACGTACAAAACATCGTCCGACACGCACAAACGTTGGAAATCGAGATAAACCGTCGAGGCGACAAACTGACTTTTTGGGTAACGCCTGCCTTAGACGCCGTAAAGAACGAATACAAAATCGGACTTTTTTTGCGAAACGACATAGGCGGCATCGGTACGTTGACCTATATCACCAAAGACGGAAAATTCGGAGCGCTCGGGCATAAAATAGGGGATTCTTTCGGGTACAGTACCCTTTATCAAAACGGAGAAATCTACGATTGTTTTATATACGGCTATAAAAAAGCCGAAAACAAGAAGGCGGGAGAACTCTGCGGAAGGATAGGGAGTAACCGACTCGGAACCTTTTATTCCAACCAAGAAACGGGCATAAACGGGTATTTTACCGAAAAATCGGATTTTACCGAAGTCCCTCTCGGGAGGAGAGAAGACGTCCGGTCGGGAAAAGCACAGATTTATACCACCATCGACGGAAACAGTCCGAAACTCTACGAAATCGAAATTCTGAAAACCGCCAAACAGGAGCAAGACCAACCCAAAGGCATGTTGATACGCGTCACCGATGCGGCGTTACTGCGTACGACGGGCGGTATCCTGCAAGGCATGAGCGGTTCTCCCGTTTTGCAGGACGGAAAATTGATAGGTGCCGTTACGCACGTCCTCACCGACAACTCCTCGCTCGGATACGGTGTCTATATCGATTGGATGATAAATAAGTAATATTTTGTAGATTTTTGCCATAGAATACAATATGTTTTCTAAGGCTAAACAAAACTTTTCTTATTATAAAAACGAACTTTTATGTTCTTACCGAAAAAACAAGCAATTCTTTTTCCTTGCCTTCGTATGTATGGGAATCGGATTGCTTTTTTCGTTAAAAGGGATAAAAGAAAGTGTGGAAGAAGGCTCGTTTCTTTCCCTTGCCGCAGCGATAGAAACGGAAAATTTTTCGGTTTTTACCTTGATAGTTTCGGTCTTGTTGATTCCTCTTCTTTTTTCGGCTATTATCTATCTTTTGTCCTGCAATCGCTACTTACTTTTTTTATCGTATATCGGCATTATCGTACTATCCGAAAAATTCTTTCGCTATACGATTTGCTGTATACTTGCCGATTTATGGAAAGGGCTTATCAGTACTTTTCTCTACGCTCTGCCCGTTTTTCTGTGGATTATGGTCTGTTGCGTATTCTTTTTATGTAAACTTTGGGAAAGTATTGCCTATCCTTGCCCCCAAAAATTCTTATATATCGTACCGTATCGCTGTTATTTTCGCTCTTTGAAAAAAGTCATCCTTCGGCATTTTTTGTGGATGTTTCTTCCCGTTTTTCTGTATTCCGTCCTTATCGTTATTTTGTTTTTTCTAATATTTTAGTATAAAAAAATCGAAGAAAACCAAACTAAAAGGCAAAGGAGACATCTATGAAAAAAGTAAAAAAATATCTTTTTATTTGCGTTTTATCCGTCTTATGCGGCATGTTCTTCGTTCCGCAAAAAACGGAAGCTTATGCGATGGAAACAAAACCGTACCGCTCCGCCTACCTTATTGATTACGATACGGGGACGGTCTTGGAAAGCTATCGGGAAAACGATAAACATCCCATTGCGAGCATGGTCAAAATCATGACGTTGTTACTGACTTTTCAAGAAATCGAAAAGGGAAATCTCTCCTACGACGAAACCGTCCGCATTTCCGAATACGCCGCCGGCATGGGCGGTTCGCAACTGTTCCTGTCCGTCAACGGGAATTATCCGGTAAACGACTTGATTCAAGGGGTTATCGTGTGCAGTGCCAACGATTGCGCCGTAGCCTTAGGGGAAAGAATCGCCGGAAGTAACGAGGCTTTTGTACGAAAAATGAACGAACGTGCAAAAGAAATCGGCATGGAGAATACGTTGTTTTGTAACGCAACGGGACTTCCTTGCGACAGAGAGCAGTATTCCACCGCCAAAGACGTAACCGTCATGATGCAAAAGCTTTTGCATTTTCCCCAGTACTACGAGTACACAAAGATTTGGATGAAGGATTATACCCATCCCGACGGCAGAGTGACGCAGATGGTAAACACGAACAAACTGATTCGTCAATCGCCCGACTGTGACGCGGGAAAAACCGGCTTTACGCAAGAAGCAATGTTTTGTTTGAGTGCCAGTGCCAAACAGGGAGAAACCCGTTTGGTGGGGACGGTTTTGGGTTCGCCCGACGGCAAGACGAGATTCAACGCCATGAAGGAGCTTTTTCAAACGGCTTTCGCCCGATACGAAACCACCGTTTTGATTCGAAAAGGGGAGGAAATACCTTTCTCGGGAACCGTTAAAAACGCCAAAAATCTTCCGCAAAGCGTTTTTTCCGATGCCGACATAAAATTCTTTTGCGAAAAGGGCAAAAAGGGAGATTTCGTCACGAAATTCGTACGAAACGACGAAATTTCCGCACCGATTTCGAAAGGAACTTCTTTAGGTAAAATCGTCGTGGAAGACGAAAACGGCAACAAAATCGGAGAAGCCGATTTACTTTGTTCCGAAGACATCGAAAAAATGAGCTTTTGGGATTCTCTCAAAAAGGTAATCGAACATTGGAAAATTTTTCGCTAAGGACAAGGGCGGCAGAACCGCCCCTCCTTTTTTGTTCGGAATTTGCCGAATTAGTCACCAAAATACCTTGACATTTTCGGCGAAATAATGTTATTATCTTAAAAGTATGATTATATCGTTGTTGACAAGCGGATACTCCGTCCCCGTAATCGTGATGCTCGCCATTGCTTTACTAAGCAGTGCTACGTTATCCATGCTTGTCCACGAAAACGCACATGGGTTTATTGCGTTAAAATGCGGAGATCCTACGGCAAAAGTACGGGGAAGACTCTCCATGAACCCCTTAAAGCATTTCGATCCGATCGGACTGGTTTTGATGCTTCTCGTCGGCTTCGGTTGGGCAAAACCGGTACCGATAAACCCCGACAATTTCAAAGACAGAAAAAAGGGGATTATCCTTGTATCTTTGGCGGGCGTCTGTTCCAATCTTCTTCTTTCGGGTTTGAATCTGTTTTTACTTTGGCTTCTTTACCCGTATCTGAATGCGATTTGCATGTTGGAAACCGCTTGGCGTTTGCTCGGTTTTCTGTTGATTTATTTCTTGGAATACATGGTAATTTTTAACGTCATGCTTGCGTTTTTTAACATTCTTCCCATTGCACCCTTAGACGGTTTTCGCTTTGTGGACGCACTCCTTCCGCAAGGAAACAAGTATACCCTGTTTATGATGCGGTACGGCAACTATTGCTTAATCGGTTTTTTGGCGATTTGTTTTTTACTCGAAAGAGTGGGTTTGGAACAATTCAGCGTTTTTTATCAAATACAGCACCTCGCAATCGGTTTGGTTACGTTGGTTACGGGAGGGTAATATGGCAAATTATATCGACAGCACCGTAGATGACGTAAAATATCATATCGCCACGCAGGACTTTGACGGTCCTATCGACCTACTCGTCAAGATGGTGCGAGAATCGTCCATCGACATCATGCAGATTTTCGTAAGCGACATCACCACGCAGTACGTCAATTACGTCCGTACTCTCAAAGAATTGAATTACGAATACGTTTCTCACTTCATCGTCATGGCGTCCATTCTCATTGAAATCAAGACCTTTCACATGATGCCCATGCCCGAAGACGAAGACGATTCTTACCGAATCGAAACCGAGCAAATGGAAGAAGCGATTTTTTCCGAAGTGGAACAACGGTTGATTACTTCGGCACCCGAAAAACTCCACGATATGGAAGTAACCAACGTTTTTTATAACGATCCCGTCTACGACAAAGAAGACTACAAACTGCTCGTAAAAGGATTGGACTTAAACAAGCTTTTGGCTGCATACCGTTTGATTTTGGAAAAAACCGAAATTACCGATAAAATTCCTGCGGTAACCACCATCGAAAAAGAACGGTTTTCGGTAGCCGACAAAACCAAAGAATTGAAAAAGGAAATCCGAGAAAAGAAGCGGATTAACTTTTTTTCGCTCTTTTCCCCAAACTATACGAAATCGGAGCTTTTGAACGTGTTTTTAGCCATTTTAATGGTAGTAAAAAGTCAAACCGCCTACGCCGAGCAAAACGATTTCAACGGGGATATAGAACTGATACATAACGACGCAAAGGACGATCCTACGCGCGATGAGGAAATAACAGAGGAATTTACAAATGAAGTTAAAGAATCTAATTGAGGGAGTTATTTTCGGTGCCGCCAAAGGCATAACGTACAAACAAATCAAAGAAGCTTTCGGAGAGGACTACACCGAAAAAGAAATCAAAGCCGCCTTGACCGAAATCACCGAAGAGTATTCCGACGAAAAAGGGATCATTTTGATAGAGTACAACAATACCTATCAATTTCAGACCAACCCGAGATACAGCGATATTTTTGCGTCGATTTTGCGAGAAGTCAAAGAAAAGCAACTCAGTCAGACGGTTTTACAAACCCTCGCCATTATTGCTTATCGGCAACCGATTACCCGTTCCGAAATCGACGATATCCGCAAAGTCAGCAGTGATTATGCCATCGGTATTTTAATGAAAGCCGAGCTTATCGAAATCACCGATCGGAAGGACACCCCCGGAAGACCGGCTTTATACGGCACAACCGACAATTTCCTGAAGCATTTTCAATTAAAATCTTTGAAAAGCCTACCCGATTACGAAGAATTGATGAAAACCATTCAAGAAAGCGGAAAATTCAACAAAACCGGCAGTTCCATTTACGCCATCAAAGATAAGGCTCTGTACGAAGGCGATATGGAAGACTCTTATTTCGAAACCGAAGAAGAAGCCGAAGAAAGTTTTGCTTTCATGAAAGGAGAGGACATGGTGGAGATAGAATCCGATCCCGTCACGACCGAACCGAACGAAGAACCGTAATTATCCGAAAAAAACCTTTTTTCATAAAAAAATAAAAAGAAAGAATACTAACGATATGGTATTCTTTTTTTTGTGCCTTTTTATCGGCTGTATTTTTCTTTATCCTGCCGTTTCGGATTCGTTTTTTATCGTTTTCCGCCGATTCTTTCAAAAATATCGGTATGCAGATACAAATAGGGCCGTTGACCGTTCCGATTTTTCCCAAGAAAAAAACCGCATTGCCCCCTTTGCACTTTTCGAAAATTCGCTTACCCGACCTGCATTTTCAAGGAAAACTGCACGTTGTTTTGCCCCTTTCTTTTCCGCACGAAGGCATTATCGTCCATCTTTTTCGAGGACTCGGGTATGCCGTCCCGTTAGAGGTGGATATTGTTCGGGGCAATCGGTTTTATTGGGAAGGAGAAGGCACGATAACCCTTTCCCTTTTTGGGATATTTTCGAATTTTTTGCAGATACTAAAGCCGAAAAGGAAGGTATTATGGAAATAACACAACTTTTGAACGACGCCCTGTCGGGGGTACAGTCGGTCATGAACGTATCGAGAATCATCGGAGAACCGATGGAAACGGAAACCTGCACCATTCTGCCCGTCACGAAAATGACGCTCGGTTTTGCCTGCGGCGGAGGGGAGTGGGAAGGAAAATCGGTCAAAAACAAAGATTTGCCGTACGGCGGAATCGGAGGGGGTGCCGACATTATCCCGATAGGGTTTTTGGTTCTGACAAAAAACAGCGTACAATTCGTTAAAACGGAGGAAACATGGGAAAAATCCATAGAAAAAGTTTTCAAATTCTTTTCTTAATTCCGGTAGCGGCGGGCATCGCGTTCTCGTTTGCGACGACATCTGTTCCCATGTCGAAATGCGCTTATGCCGATATGAACAGCGGATATATCGTTATGGAAGGCGATCGGATAATCAAGGGAGAAAACTACCGTGTCCGGATGCCGATGGCAAGCACGACGAAAATCATGACGGCTTTACTGCTTTGCGAAAACTGTCTACCCGACGAAAAAGTAATCGTTCCCGACGAAGGCGTGGGCATCGAGGGTAGCTCCATGTATCTGCAAAAAGGAGAGGAATATACCGTCAAAGAGCTATTGCTCGGTTTGATGCTTCGCAGCGGAAACGACTGTGCGGTAACCCTCGCTTTGTATATGGGCGGAAGCGTAAAAAACTTCGTCGATATGATGAATCTGCGTGCCGAAAGTCTGGGACTTAGCGATACCCATTTCGAAAATCCGAACGGATTGCACCACGATAATCATTACACCACCTGTTACGACTTATGCAAACTCGGTCAATTCGCCTTAAAAAATCCGCTTTTTGCCGAAATCGTATCCACAAAACTCTGCATCGTAGGAAAAGGAGACTACCGAAAAACGCTGAAAAACAAGAATAAAATTCTCTTTGAATACGACGGGGGGAACGGCGTCAAAACGGGATACACGAAAAAAGCGGGGAGATGTTTGGTTTCTTCCGCCAAACGGGAAAACCGACAACTGGTCGCCGTTTGCTTAAACGTGCCCGATATGTTCGGACTCTGTAAAAATCTCTTAGATTACGGTTTTTCACAAAAAGGGGCGTAACTTGGTTGCTTTTTCTTCATTTTTTTGATATACTCATAAAAAACAAAGGAATGAAATCATGCGTATCAACAAATATATCGCTTCTTCCGGACTCTGTTCGAGAAGAGCCGCCGAAGAACTCATTACGGCGGGAAAAGTAAAAGTCAATAACAAAGTCGTCACCAACCTTTCCACCGATATTAACGAAGAAAACGATACCGTCGTGGTAGACGGAAGAAAAATCGAACCTGCCGGCAGATTCATTTATATTATGTTCCATAAACCGAAAGGGTGCGTATGCACGTTAAAAGACGACAAAGGCAGAAAAACCATTATGGACTTTTTGAAAGACTTTGAAGGAAAACGGATTTATCCCGTAGGCAGACTGGACTACGACACCGAAGGACTTTTACTCTTAACCAACGACGGCGACTTTGCAAACGCCCTGACGCAACCTTCTTCCGAAATTTCCAAAACCTATTCGGTAAAAATCGAAGGAAGTCTTGTGGAAAGCGAGCTTGCCACCATGCGAAACGGCATGACGATAGACGGCATCAAACTTCGCAAATGTAAAATTCGCATTACCGAGCAGGACGAAAAATTCACGAAACTGGAAGTTACCATTTTCGAAGGCAAAAATCGACAGATACATCGCATGTTCGAAACAATGGGAAAAACCGTCGTATTCTTAAAACGAATACAAATCGAGGAGTTAAAACTGGGCGGATTGACGAGGGGAACCTACCGATATCTTACCGACAAAGAAGTAGCGCGCCTGAAAGGGTTGGCGTAAACCGAGAAAACACAGTTCGCTGTGTTTTTTTTATGAAATTATTACCATGAAGAAGTTGATTTTTTGCAAGTTTTATTATATAATGGTATCTGTTTGAGTTTCAAACTTATTATTATTAAGGAGGTATCCTATGACATTTATCCGATTGGTCGGTGCCGAAACGCTTTCCACCGCCGATAAATGGGCAACAAGCGGAATCACCACGCTGTTGGGACTCGGTATGACTTTTGTCATTCTTGCCGTTCTCATCGGCATTATTGTTCTGCTTCGCCTGCTTTTGCAACAGCTCGAAAAAAAATCTCCCGTTGTAAAACAAAAAATTCTTTCCCTTTTCAAACGCCGTTCCGTCAAAGAACCCGTTGCGGCAACGGTTCCCTCGGAGGAAGCATCGTTCATTCCCGCACCGAACGCTATCGACGAAAATACACTCGCCGCCATCCGCAAAGCGGTTATGGGTTTTGCGAAAAAGGACAATAACGTCGTTATTATTCAATCCGTTACCAGAGGTTCTTGTGAAGATGTTTCCGAACAACCGGCAACTCCGGTCGCCGTTCCCGCTTCCGCTCCCGTTGCTTCCGAAAAGCCGAAAGAGGCAGGAAAGGGGACTTCGGTCAATGCTCCCATGCCGGGAACGATTTTGAAAATAAAAGGAAAAAACGGTGCCCCCATTCGGAAAAACGACGTTATGTTCGTTTTGGAAGCTATGAAAATGGAAAACGATATCGTAGCGCCTTGCGACGGAATTTTCTCCGTTTTGGTCGACGAAGGTACCAAAGTCAATACCGGCGACTTAATCGCCGTCATTCAATAGAAGGAGGTCGACTATGAATTTCTTATTGAACGCAGCCGACATCGGCAATTCTTTATCCAATCTCTGGCAATCGACGGGATTCGTATCCTACCTGCCCGAGTATTATCTCATGAACGGATATACGCTCGGCATTTGGGGTATGTTCATCATGATTATCATCGCAGGGTTCTTGATTTGGCTCGCCATTGCCAAAAAGTTTGAACCGATGCTGCTTCTTTCCATCGCATTCGGTATGTTGATTATTAACATCCCCGGCGTTTACTCCATCCTTTACGGTACGGGCGGGTATACCTTTACCGACGAAGTGGGAAAAGTCATCGCACAAGGTACACTCGGCGATTTATGCGATTCTTTCGGCGGGTACTACGTGGCGTTTACCGCAAGCGACGGTTCCTTTGTGGCGATTAAGTCCTTATCCGAAATCATGGGGACGGCTTTCGATGCCAACGATATTGCGGGAACTTTCGAATTGTGCAAGAATTATTTTGCCACCATGAATAATTGGAACAGCGAACTCATCACCGTCGCCTATAACAACGCAAGTGCCGAAACTTTGAACGCTTCGCTTGCTTCCCTGCAAAGATACATATCCCTCGCTTGGAACGATTTGGGTGCGGTAGGCACCTATGCCGATACCTGTTGTAAATACGGTATCATTGCCGACAAAGGACTCATTTATTACTTATACAAAGGCGTCGATTGGGTTATTTTCCCGCCCCTTATTTTCTTGGGTATCGGAGCCATGACCGACTTCGGTCCGTTGATAGCCAACCCGAAAAGCTTATTGCTCGGAGCCGCCGCTCAGCTCGGTATCTTTATGACTTTTATCGGTGCTTTGTTCCTCGGATTTAACGAAGCCGCCGCTTCTTCCATCGCCATTATCGGCGGTGCCGACGGTCCTA
>DCGI01000067.1 GCA_002315475.1 Christensenella sp. UBA1782
TTGCCGCCGATATGCTTTCTCAAGCCGAGCACGACAAAAACGCCTCCGCCGTCTTGGTGACCGACAGTCAAGAACTTGCCGAGCGGGTGCAAAAGGAACTGGAACGGCAAATTCCTTTGTTGGAGCGGGAAGAAATTGCGCGGGTTTCCGTCGATAAAAACGGGAAAATCATCGTGGCGGATACGTTGCAAGTCGCCGTTGACATAGCCAACGAAATAGCTCCCGAGCATTTGGAAATCTGCGTCGACAATCCGTTCGACTATTTGGACGCTATCAAAAATGCGGGTTCTATCTTTTTGGGAAAGAACACGCCGGAAGCTTTGGGCGACTATTTTGCCGGCCCCAACCACACTTTACCGACGGGCGGCAGTGCAAGATTTTCTTCCCCCCTTTCGGTAGACGATTTCGTCAAGAAGTCGCAGTTTATATATTATACGAAGGACGCCTTGCGGGCGGTTTCCGAAAAAATCGCATTTTTTGCCAACAAGGAGGGACTGGGCGGACACGCAAAGAGCGCCACCGTCCGGTTTGAGGAAGATGAGTAAGTTTTTCAGTGAAAGGTATGCGAGCCTCGTTCCGTATACGCCCGGAGAACAGCCGAGAGATCAAAAATATATCAAGCTCAATACCAACGAATCTCCCTTTCCGCCTTCCGCAGGGGTAGCGGAAGCGGTCAAAAAGCAGGCGGACGGTTTGCGACTTTATTCCGATCCGACTTGTCTTGCTTTGCGTAAGGCGGGTGCGAAAAAGTTTGGAATCGATCCCGATCAAATGGTTTTCGTCAACGGTTCCGACGAAATTNNACCAACGGCTCAGATGAGATTCTGAATTTTGCTTTCATGGCGTACTGTGACAGTTCCTGTCCCGCTGTTTTCCCGGATATTACCTACGGGTTTTATCCCGTTTTTGCGGAATTGAATCACATTCCTTATCAAGAGATTCCTTTGCAAGAGGATTTTTCGATACGGACGGAGGACTATATCGGCATCGGTAAGACCGTCGTGATTGCCAATCCGAATGCGCCGACGGGAAAATTTTTACCGCTTGCCGACATCGAAAGAATCGTTCGAAGCAATCGTGATTCCGTCGTCATCGTAGACGAAGCCTACGTGGATTTCGGGGGAGAAAGTGCGATACGCCTCATCGATACCTATGAAAATCTGTTGGTTACGGGGACGTTTTCCAAGTCCCGTTCGATGGCGGGGGCAAGGTTGGGATTCGGTTGCGGCAACAAAGCCTTGATTGCCGACCTGAACACGATACGGTATTCGACCAATCCGTATAACGTTAACTCGTTGACGATGGCGGCGGGAGTGCAGGCGTTTTGTGACGACGCCTACTATATGCAGAACTGCAAGGTCATTATGGAAACGAGAGAATTCGTCCAAAAGGAATTGGAAAAGCTCGGGTTCAACGTATTGCCGTCCCAAGCAAACTTCCTTTTTGCCCAAAAAGACGGAGTTTCGGGGAAATATCTTTACGAAGAATTAAAAAAAGCGGGAATTTTGGTCAGACACTTTGAAAAAGAGAGAATAAAGGAGTATAATCGTATTACCATAGGGACAAGGGAAGACATGGAAACATTCTTGTCCGTTTTGAAAAACATTTTGGAGAAGTAAAAAATGAGAATTGCCGAAAAAAACAGAAAGACAGCGGAAACCGATATTCGTTTGCAGTTGAATTTAGACGGAAAAGGGACGGGAAACGTACGAACGGGTTGCGGATTTTTAGACCACATGCTCACTTTGTTCACCCGTCACGCTCGCATCGACCTGACCGTCGATTGTACGGGGGACGTACAAGTGGATTATCATCATACCGTAGAGGATATCGGGATTACGCTCGGGCAGGCTTTTAAGGAAGCACTCGGGGACAAACGAGGCGTCGTGCGCTACGGCGACACTACCCTTCCGATGGACGAAACTCTGATTCTTTCGGCGGTGGATATTTCGGGAAGAGGGGGATGCTTTTATAGCGTACCCGATTTACAGGAAAAAGTAGGGGATATGGATACCGAACTTGTCGAAGAATTTTGGATTGCCTTCGCCCGAGAAAGCGGTATTACGTTACACGTTCGGAAACTGGACGGTAAAAACACCCACCACATTTTGGAAGGAATCTTCAAATCGGTGGCAAGAAGTCTGCGAAAAGCGATGGAAATCGACGAAGTTTTCGGTGACGAAATTCCTTCTACCAAAGGTGTACTGTAAATGATAGCCGTTATTGATTACGGTGTGGGAAACCTTTTTTCGCTATGTTCTTCTTTGGAAGCCATCGGAGAAAAGGCAATCGTAACCGCCGATAAAAAAGAAATACAAAATGCCGATAAACTGATTTTACCCGGTGTCGGGGCTTTTCGGGATGCCGTTGAAAAATTGCAAAAAACGGGCATGGCGGATTTGGTACAAGAAGAAGTCAAAAAAGGCAAAGAGATACTCGGTATTTGCTTAGGGATGCAGATGCTTTTTGACAAAAGCTACGAGTATGGCGAATACGAGGGACTCCGTTTGCTTCGGGGGGAAGTCGTGTCCATGCAAAAGCGGATCCCACCC
>DCGI01000021.1 GCA_002315475.1 Christensenella sp. UBA1782
TAGTCCTTAAAGTCGGTCGGCAAAAGTTCTTTTCCGGCAGCGATTACGTAGACGGAATCGGTTTGCGTAACCTTTTCTTTTCCTTCGATACCGGTCTTCAAAGCGTTATAAACGGCTTCGGAAATAATGGTGTCGACGGCTACGTTTTGGATGTAGGCGGAGTCGGCATAATCGTCTTTCGTCAACGCCGAAGTGGTGATATAATAGGTCTTTTCGGTACCGGTTTTTTCCACCTTATCGATTCCGCTCACGTTCAGACGAGCATATACGTCGTCGGCAATCGCACTGTAAGAAAGGTATGCGGTGGCAGACATGAAATCGTCGGCGGTCAAATAGTATCCGCTCAAAAGTTTCTTAGCGGAAGGAACCGTCGTATCCACCTTTTCTTTTCCTACCTTACCTTCTTGCAAGGTAGCGTAGGTCGCTTCGGAAATCTTCGTACCCGCAACGATATCGGCGGTATACCCACTGACGAAGTCGGTCGATTCCAACGTTTTACCCGTCTTGACTTGGTACTTTGCCACCTTTGCTTTACCGTCTTCCGTTAATTGGTTGTAAACGGCGCTCGTTACGGTTTTGCCGGCTTCGTAGATGCTGTTATCGGTGAGATACGCCGCCGTATAGAAGTCCGACGAGAAGATAAAGTCGCCTGCCGTCAAATCTGTGATAATCGTCGCATCGGCGAGGGATTCCACCTTGTCGTTACCGATTTCCACGCCGTCTTTCAGCGAGGCATAGATACCGTCGGAAATCTTATTGTACAACGCATAACCCGCCGCATTGTAGAAGTCGCTTGCGGTGAGATACTTTCCCGTCTTCAACACGTACGAAACGTCGTCGAAAACCCATTGCCACGAAATGGTATAGACTTCGCCGTTGTCGAAAGCAGCGGGGAGAGTACCGGGAGCATAGTCTTTGCTACCGGAGGCATCGCCGGAAAGTTCATGTACTTTATCGACCAAATTCGACCAAGTACCCCAAACAGGGCTTGCGATTTCTCCGCCGGAAAGTTTCCATTGGATATTCTTGTTTTCTTTGATGTCCGTCGCGACTACGCTTTCGTTCAGCTCCACTTTTAAGTTGTAAGCAACTTCGGGCGCTTCCTGTTCTCCGTCGAACGTAAATGAAAACGACGCACTGTTCGTTGTTCCCGGTGCTACGATGTTCACATCGCCGATTGTGTCTAAGTTTGCGACTTCTTTTGCGATATAAGCATTCTTGAACAAGTTCGACAAATCGATAGCGGTGTCTTGCCAACCCCACGTAGCGACTCTCGCCTTGTCCGTACTGCTGACCGTAGTCGTGTACTTAGCGAACGTTCCGGAAATAACGCAAGTGCTGAGTACCGTTACGATTGCGAGAACGCACGCAAATCTCAACGTTTTGTTTTTCTTCATAGTTGTTTTTCTCCTTACTGTTTTTTTATTCTCCAACCGTCCGTTATGGCAAAACGGACTGCATTTGAACCGTAAATAGTGTTTCGTCCCCTTCCTTTGAAAAGCTCGGTTTTAGGCTTCCGCTTTCGGTTTTCGCGTCGTCTTCGGCTTTTTGGGTGCCTCTTCGACTTCCGTTTCTTCTTCCGGTTTTTCTTCGACCGGTTTCTTCTTGGGTGACGTTTTCTTTTTCGGCGTCGGTTTCGTTTCGGCTTCGGGTTTCGTTTCGGCTTCCGAGTCTTGAACGGTTTCTTCCACGACGACACCTTTCTTCTTCCGACGGACTATCACCACTTCTTCGTATTCTTCGTCATCCTCTTCTTGCGACGTTTGTTGTTGCTCCAGCTCTTCCTTCTTGGCACGAGCCTCTTGGATTTGTTGCAGGAGTTCTTCGGTTTCCTGCTTTCCTTTCTTGTTGTAGAAGTATCGACGGAGGACGTCGTACAAGATAAACAACACAAGCGGAACGGCTACGCATACAATCAAACCCGTCGTCGTCGACATAAACATGGCGAGGTCTCCCGCACCGCCGATACGCACTCCGGTATACTTACCGATAACGTCCCCGAAATCAATGGCTTCGTTACTGGCATTTTCCAACGTTCCTCTGGTAACAAACTTTTTCTGTTCTGCGTCGATTGCCACGATTGTGTGCGTCGTAACAATGCTCTCTCCGAGCTTTTTATCGTAATACGAAATGATGTCTCCCACTTGCAGTGAGGAAATTTCTTCTTGAGAAACGGCTTTCGTCACGATAATATCGCCCGTCATGATGGTCGGCTCCATAGAACCGGATTGTACGATAAAGGGCATGTAACCGAAGAAGGAAGGAATCTCGTCGGGATGTACGTAACTCTTTATGCTGAGCGTAACGTTTACCACCAATATCGGGATAATCAGAATACAAAGGATAATACCCAAAATCGTCAAAGCACGATGGACTTTGGTCGATTGGGTCTTTTGTTGTTCTGCGCTCTGCGGTTTTGCTTTTTTCGTAGCCATAATAAAAATTCTCCTCACTTCTTTTTGCACACTTTCTTGTGTTTTCTCTCGCGCTCAAACACTTTATATAGTGTCAAATATAAATAAACAAACTTCGAGTTTATCGTATACTATAACACATACTATATTTTTACATTTTTCGTCTACAATGTCAAGAATTTTTTTGGGTTTTGGGGTGCATTATAATAAAAAATATTATATATTATATAAAAAAAGCAAGACATACCGATA
>DCGI01000097.1 GCA_002315475.1 Christensenella sp. UBA1782
TATCGGGAATATCAAAATTTAAAGAAAAACTTTATCTTTAAATTTTGATATTCCCGATACTTTTTTTATAGCACCGTTGCTTTCTTTTTTTGCCCGACATACGGAGAAGAACGAAACGGCTATTCCAAAACCGACATCTTAGCGACCTTTATGCGGTTTTCATATCGTACGAAAAAAACCGAACCCCGTTTTGCGTGGGATTCGGTTTTCTACGGGCGTTTTTTACGGCCCCCTTTATTTCTCTCGAAACGTTATTTTGCTTTTTTTTGTTTCTTTTCTTCCATTTTTCGTTTCCAATATTGAACGGGATTTTGCCAATTTGCATCCCCTTTCAAATAGAGGAACAGAAAACAAAGTACGGTCGTACCTGTGGAGATTTGAATCAAATAGGTATAGAACGTCTTATACAGCCACGTGCATATTTCGGTAGCGGTTTCTCCGCCGATGCAAAGAGCGACGATATAGCCGACAACGCCAAGACCACCCACAAACAAACAAATCATCAAAGCATATCCGATAATCCATTCTATTATATCGGCAATTTTATGACATACTTTCTTAAATTTTTCCATGTTGACCTCCTTATAAGCCCAAAATCGGCAACCAACCTAACAGAACGATGACTTCCAGCAAATACTGAACGGCAACCCACCATAGGTCGTTTTTGATAGTCTTAGCGGGATCGGATTCGGCGATAGACATACCGGCGTACATGCCCAAAGCGAGCGGCGGCGTAATTCCGCACATAACACCGCAAAAACAGGGAAGCATGGCTGCGACCAAAACCGGATTTGCCCCTTGCGTGTAGAACAAAGAAATAAAGACCGTACCGAAAATAGACACCAACGAAGAACCGGGAATAACCATACCCATAAAGCAAGTAATCAACGGTATCACGAACGCCAAGCCGTATTTGCCCATGTTGAGGGAAGTAATAAAACTTGCCAATTCGGTAGTAGCTTGTATATCCTTAAACAAACCGCCGATCATATAACCGAACAAACAGGTTCCGACCGTCCCCGCAATACCTTTGGCACTCTTTGCGAGCATTTTTGCGATATTGTTCGGCGTAACTTGTTTTTTATCCTTAAACAACATTACGATAACCGCATAGATTGCCGCAATGCCCGCCACGAAGAACAATAAAGAACTCGAGAAGTTTTTGGCACCGCTTTTGCCCAGTCTTTCCACGAAGAAAGCCATTTCGGGGAAGGAAGTCGCATTGTTGAAGAAAAAGTCCAACAAGAACGGAACGAGAATAATAACGGGCAACAAAAGTCCTTGCCATTCCGTTTTTAACGTGTTTTTCAAGCTCGGTATTTTGGCTTTTTCCATCGGTTTAATCTTGTAAACTTTTACGAAAATAAACACCGTCAAGAGTCTTGCCAAAATAAACCACAACGAGCATCCCCAACATACGATCCAGAACGAGCCGATAGACATCGATTCTCCCAAGCCCTGCGCCGCAAAAAACGTCGTCAATGCTCCCAAAGCCGCAACAATGTTACTGGATGGCGGAATCATATTCCCCAAATAACTGGCGTTGCTTTCCACGTTTGCGGCAAGCTCGGCAGGGAAACCCGACTCTTTCATGGCTTTGATGGTAATGACGCCGGTCGACATAACGTTTCCGGGGCCGCTTCCGGACAAAGCTCCCATAAAGCTGGACGATACGACAGCCGCATATCCCGCACCGCCGGGCAACCTTCCTAACAGTGCCAAAATGATATTGACCGCCCCGTCAATGATTTTTGTCTTGGTCATAATGGCTGACATGGCGATGAACACAACCATAGAATACAAAAGCGACGTAGAAAAACCCGTCTCGATGTAATCCCAAAGATGCCCCCACGTGTTGGAAGCAGCCACCAGTACCAAGAATGCTATACCCATAGATTCCCATATCGGTCTTTTTAACAGAATAAACCAAATACAGATTACGGCAAGCATAATGATAAGATACAAAATAGAACTAGGCATAATCTTTACCTCCTTTTCACACCTAGTATTGTATCAAAAAAAAACACTTATAAACTCGACCTATAGTTTACATAAAAAAAGGCTCTATATGAGCCCTCTTTTAACCGCTATTTCTTGCAAATCCGCAATTTTTTCGGGAGAATATCGTTCATAAATCTCCACAAATCTTGATGCATCTTCCTTCTGTTGTTCATTTTTTATCGGAATAAATACCATTCCTCGCCCTAAATTCTTATAAACAGCCTCTTTTTGTGCTACCTCGATTCTTTGTACACATTGATGTGAAAAAATCATCGGAATTTCTCGTTCCGTCACTTTAGGAATCGACGTTTTTTCTTTCAACATCAATGATTGGAACTGTCTGGTTAAATTGACGCCAAACAAAATAAACGTATCATAAATAATTATCCTTCGTTTATTAGGTAATTCGTCAAAATGCAAGTGAACACCGTATTTTTCAAAATGAAACCCTTTCAAATATTTTTCATCGGATGTCTTAACAATGATTTCCGTTATTCCGACAAGCATCAAATACGAAATTAAAAAATTGACTATAGGTCTACCTGCTACTTCGCCTTGCAGATTATTTATTCGTATTTCACCAACCCATTGTTCCCTCTCTTGTACGGAACCGTTTTCATTGGAAATCAAATATTCAATATCGGCATCCAATAAAGCCGAAAGTTGTGTCAACAATGCGGCGTCCGGTAAACAAATCCCTCTTTCCCACTTAGAAACCGCTTTGTCGGTTACGTGCAGAACGTCGGCTAAAGATTTTTGCGTATACCCTGCCTCTTTTCGTAAAGATGCAAAAATGCTCCCACTTCTTTCCATACTTATGATAAACCAAGTTCCTCTAAATACGAATCAAACTTCTCTTTTAATCCTTCTCGTGCAGGCATTTGCGAAACAAATTGACCACGAGCATTCGCTTCTACCAAAACCCATTCATTGCTATCCGTCAACACAATATCCCATCCCGTATATCGATTACTTGGTAATACATACGCCAATTCCGTTACCATTTTCTTCGCTTCTTCCCAAAACGGGATTTGAAAACCGATAATTCTTTTCTGTGAATTAGGATGTACTAAATACTTGATATTACCTTCATCTATTGCAGCATATATGATTCCGGAAGATACATCGATATTGCCAATGATGCCACCGGCTCTCGCATTGTCTATACACGCTCCATTCTTTCCAAACCTCGCAAACGCAAACGGAATTTCCACTCGATTATCCATTCGCACCGTTGCCACCCTAATTGTATTTAAGGAATTTGCATGGAATTCGGCAAATTCCGCATTGTTTTTTAGAACAGGTTCCATGATAAACCCTTTTTTATATTCCGCCAAAAGACTTTCTATGGTATCCTGTTTCGTAAGCAATCTGACACCTTTCCCGCCGGAACTATCAAGAGGCTTGCTTATTATTTTATCATTCTCTTGCAAAAAACGATTATATTCATCTATTTGTTCAAGAGATGTTATTTTTATGATTTCTCTTTTATAAAACTTTCGATATAATTGATATGTTTTTTCTTTTTCATCAAAGATTTCCAAATTTTCATCTTGATTGAGTTTCGAATAATAACCCCATCTTGTTTCTTCCGTAATAAACTTAAGTTTTCCGGCATGAGACATTGATTTGACATCATACACAAAATATTCATCAACATGAAACCCGTATCTTGCAAAATTATATGCAACATTCACAATTTCTTTCTGAAACTCTTTTTTGGAGTACCGAAGTTTACTAAATCTTCTTATCAAGTCGGCTACTTTATACGGTCCTTGTGTTAGTTTTTCAGTTCCTCCCAAAAAAATATATATATTACAAAACAATCTTGACTTAAACACTACCGATTTATTCTTCATTTTGGCTCCTATATTTCTTCCGGATTAAAGCTTTTTACTATTAAATCGTGATTCTCGACATCGTATACATGTAATAACGAATATGTTGAATACAACGCATTCTTTAATTCTTCTATTGTATCTGCAACATATAAGATTTGTGCAAACCTCTGCCGTACATCGCCTGTATTCTCGACAACATCGCCAACAGAATGATAATATGCAATATATTCAACTTCTTTCATTTGAGAAAGTTTTTCAAAGCCTTCTATTGATTTTATAGTTCCGCCTTGAATATTAACTTGCAACCTAAGAACATGTTTATTGTTTAGCATGTATACCGTATCATGTATCTCTTTTGTTTTATCCATAACACCGGTCAAAGAAAATTCTATCATTTTCTCAACCATATCTATTTTCGTCGCTTTTTTGAACCCTCGTTCATATTCTCCACCCGGAAATCTACGACCGGGATCATAAAATAGCACATCGTCTTCCGTTAAAAACGCTTGAAAACATGCAGGACCGTTCCGTAAGCCAATGCCTTTCAGCATTTCTTTCATTTTTTTATCGGCAATTTCAATATATTTTTGTGCATATTTTGATGGCGATTTATAAACGACATTGATTTTTTCCATACCATATAGTTTGTCTCCAAAATATGCATCCGATACCTGTTGTAAATACGGAACACCCTCTACAAACATATATACGACAAGAATCATTTTGGCATCTTTGATGTATCTTTCCGCTATGGCTTTTCCGTCTTTTGATTCTTTTTGCGCAATCTCTATCGCCCGTTTTAATTCCTCAGAGTCCGCACATACGCAGGAACCTCTGGAACCTCTACTTTCAGAAGGTTTAACAAATACTTCATAAGGTAGTTTTTTTACGTCTGTACAATCCATATAGGCTTGATAATCAAACACAGACGGATGCCCAACTGAATACTCTATACATTTTTCCTTAAAGATACTTTTTTGAGTAAGGATTTCAAACTGTTCGGCAGTACCATAACAATACTTCCCCGTACGTTCACAAAGTTTTACATACGGTTCTTGAATAAAATCTAACCATCCGGCAATAATGCCATCTATTTTTTCGGTTTCACAGAGCTTTGCCAATTCTTCTGTTTCTGTAACGTTTATTTGGTATTGATGGTCGGCAATATCCTTTGCGGGTGCTTTGGGTAAGAAATCGGTTACATAAGTTTCTATTCCCATTTCTTTTGCTTTTTCAACAATTTTACAATGCTGCGAAGCACCGCCCAATACTAATAATTTTTTCCCTTTATACGGCATTTTTTCACCTTCTTTCTTTTTCTTCATTTGCTTTAGAATTTGCAACATATAGTCCATTGTTTCAAATTTCAAAAGTTTGGCACCGCCGATATAAATAAGCATGCCGAGCGGTACTTGAATCAACAAAGTCAACCAATCACTTAATCCGATAAAGTGAATGGCATAGACCGCCGCCGCCATGACCAGAGAAAGCAAAATAGACGGCAAAATATCTTTTATTTGTTCTAAATATTTATAATGCAATAGCTTCTTATTCGGCCAAGAATTGATGATTTGTCCGCAAACACTCGATAAAATACAACTCCATGCCATTGCTTCCACACTAATCCACATAAAGCCGAAAATCAGTGCCAACCCCAGTGCTTTTTTGATGATTTCCAAAATCAAAAACAAGTCGCTCCGCCCCATGGCTTTGATGGCGTTCAGGTTTGCGGTATGTATCGGATAAAACGCATACGTGATGCAGAAAATACGCAAATACAGTACGCAAGGAAGCCATTTATCGGTAAGAAGCAGGGACACGATCGGTTCGGCACAGGCGGCGATTCCCATCATCAGCGGCCACAAAATAAACGAACTCGTCTTGATGGCTCGACGTGTCATTTCCTTAACGCGTTGACGATTATCTTGTTCTTCACTCATGACCGGCAAAAGGACGCTGTCGATGGCGGAATTGACGTTCGTCGCAACGTAACCGGGATATTTATTGCCTTGATTGTAATAAGCAAGGTCTTCGGAAGAATACTTTTTACCGATAATCAACGAGCGTAATTCTTTATATCCCGTATCGAGCAGGGACGAAACCAGCAATTTCCATCCGAAAGAGAACAAACCCTTTAATCGTTTGAACGAGAACACGAACTTAGGTCGGAACTTGACCGTTATCCAAAGGATAATGGTATCCATCGTGGCATTGACGAGATATTGCGCCACCAAAGCCCAAACGCCGTATCCGGCATACGCCATACCGATTCCGACGCCCGCCGCCGTAATGGTTCCCCCTAAGGTCGCCCAGAAAAATCTCTTAAACAACAAATGTTTGGAAACGTACGCCTGTTGCACGTTTTTGACGCCCGAAATGATGATGATCGTCCCGAGCACCCGAATGACCGGTGTCAAATCGGACATCCCGTAGAACTCTGCAATCAACGGTGCGCAAAAGAACAAAATCGTGTACAACACAATGCACAAAACGATATTGAAGAAGAATACCGTCGAAAAATCAAGAATATCGGCATTTTTCTTCTGAATCAACGCATTGCCCATACCGCTATCCACAAAAACCTGCAGAATCGTGGTAATCACCGTCACCAACGCCACCGTCCCGTAAACCACCGGATCCAGCAACCGCGCCAACACAATAGAAACCACTAAAGTCACTATCTGTGCCCCGCATCGCTCGGCTAAACGCCAAATAAAATTACTGAATACTTTTTTCTTTCTTGCTTCCATTTTTATAAAAACAATTTTTTGATTTGAATTCTATGTGCTATATATCTCGGCATGGAAGAAAAACCGTACCACAAATTTTTAATCAAAAATAAAAATATATTTTTTTCTTCTCGAATAATTTTTTGAGCAACATTTTTATTTTCTTCCGTCGGTTTTTTTATTGCCGACAGTATAGCTTTCATGGCTACATAAAAAATTTGAAATTCATTATGGAATCGAATCTTGTATACTTCCCAAGCATATTTTCTGCAATCTTTTGCATCCACATAACTTTGATACAATCGATTCTTTTTATAATTATTATTAGACCAAGAATCTCCACCCGTCAAAACGACTCGATACGCAGACATAAAGTCTTCTAAATAGTATATTGAACCATTCAATAATAATTCCGTTATCTTTTTTTTATCTCCGTTTGCACGTATGGCATGAAAGGCGTCTACATGTTTTTCAAGTGTTTGCAAATAGGGATTTGCACGTATCAATAGCGTTGCCGTTTGTCCGGGATAGGAGCCAAAAGCAAGCTCGTCTAAACAAAAAATATGTGTCTTAAAAGGTCCGTAGATTCGATAGGGATTCTTCTCGTACCCTTTACCGTTTTCGTCTACAACAAGACAGTTATGCCCTGTCGCCACACATTCCGGATGAGAATCCATAATATCCGCTTGTTTTTGTAACTTGTCGGGATCTATCCAATAATCGTCCCCTTCACACACAATCATATACTCTCCCTCTACTAACGGGTAAATATATTTATTTGTAAATTTTATTTTTTTTGAGTATTGATTTTCCGTCTGTAAAATCAACTTAAACTTCATCTCCGGATGTTCCGACACGAATTGTTTTATTAAAGCTTGCGTATCGTCCGTAGAAGCATCATCGTGAATAATCACTTCATAATCAAAAAATACTTTTTGTTTGGCAATACCGTTCAATGCTTCCAAAATATACTTTTCGTGATTATAAGTGATAACAATTACGGAAACTTTTATTGAATTCATGCTATTCCCTCCCAAAACGGTACGTACGGTAAAATTCCGTGCGCATCGCTAATAAACGACGAGTAGAAACAATAAATAAATAATACACCTATCAATATTTTATATAGGTTGATTTTTATTATGCCGTTTCTATCAAGGCTCACTTTATATTTTGATTTTATCATATATCCGTATAATGGCATTTCGAATAATTTGAACAACAAACTGAGGCGATCCATATACTTAAAGAAATATCCCAACGAACTCAAAACGGAAGCGACGAAACAAATAATAATCAAATAGACGACTTTCTCTTTTTCTTCTCCTTTCGGCTGACGCCGTACCGACAAAAAATAAAAGAGAACAAGGACAAATATTTTAGCTATTAAGCCGATACCGAAAGACGAACCTTCATTGGACAAATAAAAACTATACTGTTCTCCCAACGACAACCAAACGACCAAAGCTAACGGAATAAAGGTCATGACTATAAAAATAAGCTTTTCTACTCTTTTCTTCGTTCCTTTATGAACAAAAATATAAAATGGCAATAATGCAAGTCCGATGATTCCGGAATAATGAATACAAATTGCCAACAACGTTCCTATAATAAAAACCAATGTTTTGTTTTTTTCCAAATAACGAGAAAAATAAAAAATAATTGCCGTAGAAACATATTGCCGCATGATATTCATAGAAGCGGTTAAATGGAAACACAGAAAAAAGACAACAAGAATCCCAAAATTGACGTCTTTTCGATAATCCCAAAGACGCAACAAGATACAAACGACAATAACCGCCGAATAAATAAAAATCGCAACCCAGTTTTCTCCGAAAGCAGTTAAGATTTCTTTCGTTATAAAAGCAAAAACGACTTCTTTGATTGCGACGAATTGAGATCCTTTCATTATCAAATTAAACTGTTGATAATAATTTTTGGTATCGATTCCTACCGACTCTCCCCGACAGCCTATCACTAGCGTTAAAGAGACAATCGCTAATAACAGACAAAACTTAGAATTCTTTTTTTGCGCTAAAAACGAAAAAAATATGGTGGAGGCTATAAAAATATAAAAAAACGTCATAACTCTTTATCCCGGAAGCTTAATCATACGCCAAAGACGCAAGAAGGAAATTCCTAATCCTTTTTGTGATAAGAGTATCAATAACTTATACCGTTTTCCGATTACGTTTAATACGGCTTTTTCCGTCAATTTTTTCCATGGTTCTATGGATAAATATTTTTTTACCAGCTTGTTCTTCTCCGATAAAGAAAGTTTGCACTGTTCCGAAAGTAAATCATACTGTAAAATCGTATAAAAATTTATCGATAGATTCTTATAATATGCCGAAGCATGCGATAAACAGAATTCCTTATTATTTTCGTACAGTTTTTGTTGATATAACCGCAAACGTTCTTCCCTGTTGCCATAGTATTTATGCAAGGAAGAAGTATTATAAACCAAATAGCCGTACCAAACACTTTTTACAAAGACCATTCGAGAGCACTTGGATAAAAGTCTTAGGTTCCATTCCACATCTTCGCCGATAGCCAAACTTTTATCGAACAAAACTTCTCGTGCAATGCTTCTTCGAATGATTCTGGCAATCGGGCCTCTGTTTACAAAACCACCTGTTCCGTTTATATTGTTGAAATCTGCGTTTTTTTGCGACAAAAAGGCATCTTTTAATAAATCTATGTCCTCTGCCGAATACAATATTGTTCCGCTAAACGTAGTTTCGGAAAATGAAGAAAATTCATCATACGACTTAATATGTTTGATACCGGCAAAAACAAAATCCACATTCGTTTCTTGTTCAAGGATTTTTATTCCCTCTTGCAAAGCATATCCGGAAAGAATATCGTCGGAATCGACAAACATAACGTACTCGCCTTCACTTTTTTCAACACCGAAATTTCTTGCTACGCTGACTCCTTCGTTTTTCTTATGAAATAAGCGTATTCTCCCATCCGTTTTCTGTAAATCGTCATAGGCTTTGGCGAATTCTTCTTGAGAACCGTCATCAACGATAACAACTTCAAAATTCGGATAACTTTGCGTCAAAACGCTTTGCAAACAGACTTCGAATTTATCGATTGGTGTATTAAAAATCGGTATTATTACGGATATTTTTATTTCTTCCATCTTTTACTCCTTGATTGCGGGTAGTAAATCGTGTCGCATGATATCGTTTCCGTCCACGTCTATGATTTTCATTTTTTCGATTGCGTAGGCGTGTTTCGTGTTAAACTCTTCGACCGAATCGGCTTGGAACGTTACGCCGACCACTCTGTCGCTGCTGCAAGTTACGCCGTTCGTCACAAACCCTTTTGCCCGAATTTGTTTATAATCGGTAATATAGCCTTCTTGTAAAAGCTCTTCAAAACCTTCCAAATGGTCAAAAACACCTTTTTTGCAATAAATAAAGTCATTCACAATATACTTGTTTTCCGGCTCGGCAATCGTAACGGAAGGCGAAATACCCATCGTCAAGTCGATGACGCCTTGAATTACGTCAAAGCCGCAAATATGTTTAATCAGCAAATACTTCATGTTGCCGCCCGTTCTGGCGCAAAACTCCAACACGTTGATATTCTTTCCGTCCGAAATCAACTGTATCAGCATCGGTGCGTTTTGAATGCCGAAGGCTTCCGCAATCTGTTGTGCGACTTTTTCTATCTTTTGCAAAACCGATTTCGTCGTAACGGCGGGGTATTTGCCTCTGTAAATCACAAATCTCCCGTCATCGCAGATTTTATCGCTGTTGGTTACGGCTAACACTTTGGCTTTTCCGTCCGTAACAAACACGTCTACGCTGATTTCTTCACCGGCTTTGTATTCTTCTATGATGACGTTTTTATTGTCTCTCCCTATTTTCTGCGCTTCGGTGAAACATGCGGCAAGTTCTTCAAAATTTTGAACCTTTCTTACCCCTTTCGAGCTGTATGCGTCTACGGGCTTTACCACGAGAGGATATTGCATATCGGAAATAAGATTTTCTTGCAAAACGTCGGCGATGACGTATTTTGCCGTAGGAATACCGTTTCGTATGAAAATTTCTTTCATTAACGTTTTGTCGGAAACCTCTCTCGCCGTCTTGTAATCGATATACCACGACAATCCCAATTTCTCGGCAACTTCCGAAACCACCAACAGCACCTGATCGGCACAAACCGTCATGATGTATTTTACTTTTTCATCCTGTGCCAAACGAGTAACCGTTTCTACGTCAAAAATATTGATTTGTACAAATTTATCGGCATATTCCTTGGCAACAGGGGTAGCACTCCCGTCCGCTAAAACGGTAAACAACCCTCTTGCTTTTAACTGCTTTAACAGTTCAATCTGCGGTACGCCTCCGGCAAGAACCAAAACTTTTTCCAAATCTTTTTTTGCCGTCAAAGCATCTTCCTTATTGAATTCGATATTGTTTTTTCGAAAAACAACCGCCACCGTTTTGAAGAAAATCTTTATATCCAACAACAACGAAAACTTATCGACATACTCGATGTCATAATTTAACTTTTCCGTCCACGTGAGAGAATTCCTCCCGTTTACCTGTGCCCAACCCGTTACACCGGGACGAACGCTGAATCTTCTTTTTTGATTATCGTCATATTTTTCCGCCTGATACGGCAAAGTCGGTCTCGGACCTACAAAGCTCATCGTACCGTTTAGAATATTGAACAGTTGCGGTAATTCGTCTAAACTCAGTTTTCTCAGTATCTTACCTATCTTGGTAACTCTCGTAATGGACGGCTCCAATATCTCCCCGTTGGGTTTATGTAACACCCCGTCCACACTGTACGTTCCTTTCGGAGGATTTTTCATCGTCCTGAATTTATAAATCATGAACCTTTTTTGATTCTTTCCCATTCTCTCTTGCTTAAAAATAATCTTGCCGGGAGAACTGATTTTTACCAAAAAGGCAAGCACCGCCAAAATCGGAGAAGAACAGAGAATTAAAAATAACGAACCGCAAATATCAAATGTTCTTTTAATAAAAAAACTAAATTTTTTCATTTTCTTTCCTTACAGTTTTTTTGATTTTCATAAAAAGCGTTTAGCTTTCTTTATGCCTTTCTTGAAAGGCATCCCATAAATATCGTTCAAGTGCCGAAGAAACTACTTGCTTCTTCGGTGCCATATCGACGGGATATAATTCTTGTCTTCTTTCTACATATTCATCAAAACTGCATATCCTCTTGGCAGGCACTCCTCCTACGACAGAGTTGTCGGGTATATCTTTTGTAACAACGGCACCGGCAGCCACGATTACTTTGGAACCGATCCTGACGTTGCCGACTATGGTTACATTCGTTCCGATAAATACGTTATCCATAATTTCGATACATCCGACCGTTTCACGATATTTTTTCTCACCCGTTTCCGGCAGATTGTTTAACACAAGATGCGTAATATCATGCGTTGCAAACGTGACATTGGATGCGATTCTAACATTGTCATGAATACGAATCAAATTGGCATATAATGGAATTTTTCGATCCATTATCGTCACGTTTTTACCTATTTGTCCGAAAATATGCTTCTTTCTAAGATAATTTACTCGTTGAACACTGCTGAGCATAGTCCAAAGTCTTACCGTTTGCCATAAACGTTTTCCGGTCATTTTTACCTCATTTTTCTATAATATTTATCAAGAATAATTCAAATCGTCACTGTTTTTGTAGCTTTCTCTTTTTTATTATCGTGCATTAAAATAGCTTTCGATAGAACCCGTACTGCATCCGTCGGCAAGACAGAACGCATAAAGTTCTTTCAATACTTCTTTCTTTTCCGGATTTTGGTTTAAATCCCAATAATGCGTATATACGATAAAAGGTAGATTTTTCTTTTTACAAACAGAATAAATCTTTTTCATTTTTTCAAGCGTCGTTATAGCGTGTGCATAAAGCTCTTTATGACTCTTAAAACAATAAATCCCGCTATACGGCATTTTATATCTAAAATGAAAATAAGTTCTGTGAAAGTAATTTTTTATATAATACAAATCGATTTTTCTATCTATTTCTTTCCAAATCGTCCCCGAGAAGTTCATATCGTATTTTTCGATAGCCGCCACCCCTTTCGCATCGATTCGATTGGACGGAGCAACGAAAACAGTCGGTTCGACACCGAATGTTTTTTGCAAGACTTCTTTTCCGAGCCGTACTTCTTCCGAAAGCCTGTCGGCGTCTTTCCAAAGCATTTCGGGAAGCCATTTTCCTCCCACTTGTTTATAACGATGGGAAAAACCATGCAACATAATGCTATATCTACCGGATTTTATCCCTTTTTTCAGATACTCTACCAATTCTTTATTATCGGAAATACATTTTTCTTCCGTTGCGGGAATATTCTCAAATTCTTGACTATACGGAGAAGTTTCCTTGTGTACTCTTACACCAAACGGAATAACGGATAACGAAACACATCCTTCTTGCAAAAAATCATAAGCCTTTTCCAAATCTTCCGGTTTTGTAAAAAAACTTGTATCGTCATCTCGAATAGCAAAATACATTTTTTCTCCTTATCATTGAAAACAAGCACGAATGACTTGTATGATTTTGTCTTGTTGGTCGGGCGTCATTTTGTTGTCGCTCGGCAGGCACAAGCCGCGCGAAAAGATATCCATGCCGACGTCGAGGACACCGCCTGCAATGTAGGCGTTCGTTCTCGCTCTGCCGTTTCCGTCCCTTGTAACAAAGGCGTTCATGCGGTAAATCGGTTGCATGTGCATAGGTTTCCAAATGGGACGACCTTCGGCGTTTATTGCGGCAAGGGCGTCTAAAATCTCTTGCGGACAGGACTTTCCTTTTTCCGAAACGTAACAATAGTCGGTTTCACCGCGTACTTGCTTGCACATGGCTTCCTTGTCGATTATCATACAGGAAAGCCAATAGTTCGGAACGGAATTTTCGGCATCAAAGGGATTCATGCGGACGGGCAAACCCTTACAACCTTCTCGATACCGTTCGTAAACGGCTCTTTTTTGGGCAATATGTTCTTCCAAATAGGGTATTTGTCCGCGCACCACTCCGGCGATCACGTTGCTCATACGGTAATTATAGCCGACTTCTTCGTGCTGATACCATGGGGCGTTTTCTCTCGCTTGGGTAGACCACTTGCGTGCCTTATTGGCTTGGTCGAGGTCGTTGGTTAGGAGCATTCCGCCGGACGAACCGGTTATTATCTTGTTCCCGTTAAAACTGATAACGCCGATATCGCCGAACGTGCCCGTTTGTTGCCCTTTATAGGTGGCACCGAACGACTCGGCGGCATCTTCCACGATGACGGCACCGTATTTGTCCGCAATCGCACGAATTTCGTCCATCTTGCCGGGCGTTCCGTAAAGATTGGCTACCACAATGTGTTTGACGTCGGGATACAGCTCGAAGGCTTTGTTGAGTGCCACCGGATCCATATTCCACGTATCGTACTCGGTATCGATAAAAATCGGAACACCGCCTTCGTACACAACGGGATTCAACGTCGCCGAAAAGGTCATATCCGAACAAAAAACCTTCGTTCCCGGCGTGATACCGGCAAGCTTCATGGCAAGGTGCAACGATGCCGTACCCGCCGAAAGGGCGACCGCATACCGAACCCCGATTTTTTCGGCAATTTCTTTTTCTACTTCGTTTATGTTGGCGCCGACGGTGGACATCCAGTTGGTTTCGTACGCCTCCGTCATGAACTTCAATTCCTCCCCGTGCATGGTGGGAGAACTCAAATAAACTTTCTTTTCAAAAGGTTTTACAGAACATTTCGTAAACATTTTTTTAAGTATCTTCTTTTTTAATGATTTCTATTCCCAAATCGGTACGAACGGTACTGCTTAGGAGTTTTATTTCCACAACGGCTTTGCGACGGTGCAAGTCAAACTTGATTACCTTCCCTTCCAAGCCTTTGAGCGGTCCGGCAACGATACGTATACGTTGCCCTTCTTCTATCGTTATCCTCGATAAGTCTATCAAGCGATTCTCGGGCGTACGGTCGGTAAGCGCATCGATAAAAAACCGCTCTTCCTCCGCAACGGGTTGTACGTAGAAGGTTTCTTTATCCAACCCCAAAATACGGGCAAACAGGTGAATGGAAGCAAATCCCTGACACATTTCTTTCGGTTTGTCCGTTTCGATAAATATATACCCCGGAAAACAGTTTTCTTCCACCAAATGCCACGTCCCGGCATACTTCTTCTTTCGCCGTTTGCTGACGAAAAAACAATCCAGTATCACGTCGGAAGAAATACCCTTCTTAATGGCATCGACCGTCTTTTTTTCGGCACCCGTATAGACTTGAATGACATAGTATCGGCTCATACAGAATACACCTCTTCCATAGGGAGCAAGACGCTTCTTGCTTCCGCATCGTGATTGTTCGATGTCCTTTTCCCGAAAACAAGGTGCCCATGCTTCACTTGTTTTCTCGAAAATTCGCTTTCGGGTAAATTATACCCATAGACTTATAGTCCTTTTATTTTACAACAAAAGGGCAAGAATTGCAAGTGTTTATTTGTCGGAGTGCCCCGTTGCGAGTGCTTTACGCATTTATGCGGGCAAACCCAACCGTTCCTGCCGTTTTTTGTCCTCCCCGTTTTTGTTCATTTTAAGCGTTAATTATTGTATCTATAAACTTTTCGCATAATAATTTTTTTTGTATTTCCAACGAAATACCGCACGTATATCCTTATTTCTTCGTACCATCCGAAAAACGAGTCGACCTCCACGAACGGCCATTCAAAAAAAGAGGCTTATCGTCGTTTGAAGTACACTTCAATTCCGATAAGCCTCTTTTTTTCGTAAAAATCCTTACTCCGTACGGAAACCGAGATTTTGCAAGAAGGTCTTGGTTTCGGAACGGGTGAACACGGCGGTGTTTTCCAAAATACGATAGCAAACGGATGCCAATTCTTTTTGCATGGCTTCGTGGACGTTGCCTTGGCAAAGAGCTTTGGTTTCTTCGTAAATCATACCGAAATCGGCGAGAGAGTCGTCGAGTTTTCCCTTTTCAATACATTTTTCGACGGCGTCGAGCTGTTGAACAAGGCGTCCCGGCAGAATAAAAAGTCCTTGCGCTTCGATCAAGCCGATAGACTCTTTCTTAATGATATGAAATTCGGGATGGGCATGGAAAATGCCGTCGGGATACCGTTCCGAAGTCACGTTGCACCGCAATATAATATTTAAGACGTACTTGCCGTCCTGCTTCATGACGGTGGGGCTGATGGAATTGTGGTCGCCGTTTTCGTCGTGCGCGACGATTTGTCGGTTCATATCGGTATAGTTTACCCACGCTTGTCGAATCTTTTCGCCGACTTCGACGATTCTGTCTTTGTCGCTTCCGACGATGCGGAGGACGGTTCCCGGCCAATCCAAAATGCCCATCGTCAAGTCTTCGTAACCCGTCATGGTAAAGTGCTCGGCAATCGGCGCTTTGAAAAGCGGTAGCGTTTCTCCTCCCCCTTGATAGTGGTCGTGCGCAAGCACCGAGCCGCCGATACGGGCAAGGCAGGCGTTACAACCGATAAAATAATGGGGGAATCGATCGACGAAGTCCATCAAATTATAGAACGTTTGCCGATCGATATGCATGGGTATATGTTCGGTATTGACACAGATACCGTGCTGATAGAAATATCCGTAGGGAGAGAACTGCCAAAACCATTTTTCGCCCGCTATGTCCATGTCTACGGTGCGAAGGGTGGATTTACCGCGAACGGTAAAACCTTCGTTATCCCGACAAATGACGCATTGCGGATAACCGCCCGCAACCGCATTGCCGCTCTTGGCTTTATTGGGATCGCGGAATTCGGGTTTGGCAAGGTTAATGGTTACGACAAGACCGTTTTCGGCGTCAAAACGGGGATTCTTGTCCAAAATCGCCTTCTTGACGTAGTTGCTGTCGACCGCATAGCGATACAGCCACTCGGTGGCGCGGAAAGCGCCTTCTTTTTCGTAGACCTCCTGAAAACGTGCGTTCAAAGCGGAAGGACGCAACGAAAGAAGTCCCATGATTTTATCGCAATAATATGGTGCCATGTCCCCTTCAAATACCCGTTCTTCCACACAGACTTGAGAAAACTCCCTAAGCAAAGCGTCTATATCGTCGTTCACCTCGCCTACGGGACTTGCCTCAAACGTGGTCAGTCCCAAACCGTCCAATATGCAGTTCCGCACGAACGGGACGTCATGCACGTCCAACTCCAAATGTTTTTGCGCAAAAACCAAAAGCTCTGCTATTTTTTGAAAAGTTTTCATATATATCCTCTTGTTAATAAATTTCTTTTCCGGTAAGCACCCGCCACAAGGTAAAATACTTTATACCCGAAATACCGCTTTCTTTCCGCAATTCCACATAGCTTTCGCCGCAGGAAAAGTATATACGAGTGGAGCGAAACATACCCATTTTTGAAATGTCCTTCAGACGATATACGTCGGTATTTCGTGACGTTTTCACTTCGATACGGTCAAAATATACGGAAACCGAACCGTTCTCTCCTTCGTCGTTCCGACGAATCCATACGTTTTCATCCGTCGTAATCGGCTTATCCTTTTCCCATTCTTCTTCCTTTCTTTCGGCTAAAAAGCTCTTTTCCCACTTGCTCCAAGCAAGAAGATTATCGAAAGGCAGTTCGTCCGACTCAAAAAAGCCGTACTCGTTGACGGTGGCGTGCATGCCGCAGGTACAGGAAATCTCGTTTCCTTGCGTGGAAATACTGTCAAAGCGTTTGCAACAAGGGCAAAGGTAAGCGGAAAGCTCCATTCCCTCCGCTTTGTCGTCGCTTTCGTATTTGTCTTTTCGGATGCGCTGTTCTTCATAGGCGTTGACGTACAAATCTCGACAAATGTGGTCGTAAATCTCTTTTTCGTCCATTTTTGCCACGTCTTCGGCAGAATACTCGGCGACGACTTTGCCGTAGACGGGACCTTTTCGTTTGCTTTTTGCCCAACGAGGTCTCCGCATATAATCCCCGTCCAACCGATAGGTCACCAAACCGACGCCGGACTCTTTCACCAACGTCGCCGTACGGGGAGAAATATAACAGGTTTCGCCGTCCCAAGACTTATTGCCTTCGGGAAACATCGCCACGTTGATACCGTTTTTGAGATTTTCTTCAATCAACTTGACCGTATCGTCGGCACCGGCTCCTTTGCTACGCGGAATAGGCCCCGCCAAAGTTTTCAAAACGGTTCCGATAAAACCCTTCAAAATATTGGCACTCGCCACAAAACGGGCGTGTCTGCCCGTCCCGAGCATCACGAGGAAGGGATCGATGTCGGCATTGTGATTGGATAAAAGCAAATAGGTTTTTCCTTTCGGTTTATAAAAAGCATAGCGGAATCGAACCGCTTTACAAACGATCCATCCGAACAAATTGCGGATGACGAAATAAGAGACTTTTTGAAAACGCAATCCTTTTTTGACACTCATACTTATTTTTTCTTGTGCAACGACAACCCTTTGAAGATTTGTTTACGGAACAATACCAAATTGAAAACGACGAAAATCGCAAAAATTACGGCGTACATGATGAAAGTATTGCTCAAGTTTCTCGGTTGTCCCGTCAAGCTTCCCGCAATCAATAAAACGGGGAAGCCCAACACGATGGCGGGCAGGTTTTGATAAACGAGGTTTTCCGAAACGGGTGATTCCAAATTGGGATCGGCTTCCCGCAGCAAAATCATACCCGTCGAAGCCGTACCCGTCAACATACCGAAGAACGCCACGAACTGTTCGTACGGATAATCGGGAAACAGCTTTTTCGAAACGAACAAAACGTACAAGAAGGTAACCACCGTACCGACAACCGACAAAATCACGATCGGCACGATATACCCCGAAACCAAATCCACCTGAATGGCACAGATGCCGGCTACGATCATTAAATCGAAGGCAAACCCCGAAATACGATTCAGCAGGAAGGTATTGGTATAATTCTTTTTCATGATACCCTTCTTTTTCAAGAAGTTCAATACGAACTTAACCAGGGTCGCCGAAATGACGCCGAACAAGAAGTTAAAGCCGTAAATGGTACCGATCATGTTGCTTCCTTCTCCGAATGCGACGTTCCCGAGCAAATACATGATACCGTACGCCAACAAATAGGACAGAATAATCAGAGCGATTTGTATGGAAAGTTTGTCCACCGATTCGTTCATCGGCGTTTCGTCCTTACCGATGACGTCTTCCATGGATAACGTGGTTTCCAACGCCTTTTTATACTCCAATTTTCCTTTTTTCCGTAAAATATTGATAAAAACGACACCGACGATACTGGCTACCAAAAAGCCGATGGCGGCGAGGGACAACCCGATATTTTTATACTCTCCGACCGAACCCATCGAGGCATCGAAGTTCGAACCGATATTTAAGGCTTGTCCGGTGCCTTGTCCGAAACCGAAACAAAGAAGAATACCGCTACCGCCCGCAAAATCATGGATGACGGTGGCGCAAACCAAAGTGATGGCGATGCCGAAAATCGCCTGCAACAGATAGGTGTTTATGGTGGTAAGTCCGGAATTCAAGATTTCTCCCGTCCTTGCTTTCGTCAGTTTCCGTTCAGAAGGACGAAGGGACATAGCGATAAAGCCGATGGCAAGGCAGTGATAAGTCAGCGTTTCCAATAAGGCAATACCCGAACCGTCCTTCGAGAAAAGAACCAAATTAAACAAATACTCTCCTTTCGTAAAGTAGACGATGCTGGAAATCGTGAAAAGAATCAAGCCGCCGAGAACGGAATTGGGGATTAACGATTTTTTCAAAAAGGGAAGTAAAGTCTTTAAGATGCTCGCAAAAAGCAAGCTACCGAATAATAATCCCAACAAAAGAACGGAACGCCATATCGTTATATCATAAAAATTAGTCATTATTCCTCCGCTACAGAACAATATATAGTATACATAATATATTCCGATATGTCAACATCGGTAGGACAGAATTAAGGTTTTATCCGCCCGCCCACCC